>JBNKYI010000050.1:0-10614 GCA_050300815.1 Fibrobacterales bacterium | reverse complement strand
GTGCTGATCTGGCCCAAGCAGAAAGTCAAATTCTCTTTTGAGTTGGGGATGAACACACGGACGTAAATGAGAAATCTGACGTCATTTCTTTATTGTAAATCCTCATCTATCTTTCGGGCTTAGTATATTTGGGGCACTCCATTCAACAGGAAAATGATTCATGTTTAAGAAATTATCCTCATTTATGATGGTTCTGGCCTTTTTTTCTATGGCCCCTGCTCAGCTATTGAACCCTTCAAACGGTATTGCTTTTAAAGTTGCCGATAGAGAGTTTTCTAAAGGTAAAGTCGATACGATGATCTCTCTTGTGGCCTACCAGCAGGGCCGAGGCCAGCAGTTACCTCCACAGGCGATGTCGCAAATCAAATATGGTGTAGTTCAAGAGCTTATCATGGGTGAGTTGTTGCGCCTCGAAGCAAAGGCTCTCAATATCAAACCTTCTAAAGGTATTATCGATACTTTGGTACAAGCAGCCAAAGGGCAATTTCGTGGCGATGAAGCCCGCTTTCAAGAATATTTGAAAAAATCGGGATTGAGCCAAAAGGAATTTCAAGAAAAAGTGACAGAACAGGCTCAGGTTGAAACCTTAATGCGCCAAGTGCTTCCCGGAGCGTCAGAGCCGACTGAAGTTGAAATGAAAAAGTTTTTTGAAGACAACCGCAAACTTTTCCCTGTAGATGACTCTATTGCGGGCATTCGAATTCTTGTGAAGGCTTCGGCAACCGAGGCCAAATCGTCGCTTGCCGATAAAAAAACATTTCTTGAAGGCTTAGCCGCTCAAATCAAATTGAAAAAAGCGAGCCCCGCTCAATTAGCTGCGTTAAATTCTGAAGAAGAAGACGCTCGCCAATCGGGAGGACGCTATATCAACTCAATGAGCAAAATGCCGAAGCCATTTGTCGATGCGGTTAAGAATTTAAAAACGGGTGAAGTGTCGAAGGTTTTTCAAACAAACGAGGGATTACAGATCTTTGTACTCAATGCGAAGAACGATGGCGAATACAAATCCTATGAAGATCGCATTGCAATGAATTTGATCATGCGCGATGAGCAGAAGCGTCAATGGGAACTGATGAAATATGTGCAAGGCTTGACTTCGAAGTACAAGGTGCAATATCTCGACCCTTCTTACGAACCCCCAGTACCTCAAGAAACTCAAGGTGACCAGTAATGTCTTTAAGCGAAATTAAAGATTTGGGTCAGAGAGTCTCTCAATTGCGGAGGTATCTTTGACCTTGAGGTCAAAGAAGAAGAAGTTGCGGTACTTGAGCATCAGACGACCTTAGAGGGTTTTTGGGATGATCAAGAACGCGCCCAAGAGACCCTAAAAAAGGTTCGCGATCTTAAAAACTGGATTGAAAATTTTAAAGAACTAGAATCTTCGATTAGAGATTTTGAAGAAATGTTTGATCTCGCTCAGAGCGAAGGCGACGAAGAGATCAAAGCATCGATAACGGCCGAGCTCCCCGAGTTTGAGGCAAAGCTCAAGGCCATGGAAGTTCGCAAGATGCTCGATGGCCCCGATGATGCTCGCTCGGCAATCGTCACCTTGCATCCGGGTTCAGGGGGCACAGAATCTCAAGACTGGGCCCTGATTCTTTATCGAATGTACACGCGTTTTTTTGAAAAAAAAGGCTGGGACTTTAAAGTGATGGATCTGCAAGATGGAGATGAAGCAGGTATTAAGTCGGCCACAATCGAGATTAGCACACCCTATGCTTTTGGATACTTGCGCTCAGAGATTGGGGTGCACCGCTTAGTGAGAATATCGCCTTTTGATTCAAATGCTCGTCGTCATACCAGTTTTGCTGCTTGTTATGTGTATCCTGTTGTTGAAGATATTGAAGTCGATATCGATGAAAAAGACATTAAGGTCGACACTTATCGAGCCTCAGGAGCTGGAGGTCAACACATTAACAAAACCGATTCTGCAGTTCGAATGACACACATTCCCACAGGTATTGTGGTGACCTGTCAAAATGAACGCTCGCAAATAAAGAACAGAGACTCAGCCCTAAAGGTGCTTAAAGCAGCGGTTTATCAAAAAATTAAAGAAGAAGAAGAGGCCAAGCGCTCAGAAGGCTTGGCCGCTAAACAAAAAATTGAATGGGGAAGTCAGATTCGCAACTACGTGTTGCACCCCTATAACTTGGTAAAAGATGTTCGCACAGGCTATGAGACCTCAGATACTTCTGGCGTTCTCGATGGAGACCTCGACGCTTTTATTGAACATTACTTACTTTCGTCAGAGGAAGCATTATAATGGCTATGGAAAAAAATGATCAGGTGATCGCTCGCCTTGCAAAATTGGACAAGCTTCGTGAAATGGGAATAAATCCTTATCCCTATAAGTTTGAGAGAACTCATAATTCAGAGGAGCTTCACGCGGCTAAGACTGAGTTGATAAGTGCAGAAACTGAAGTGGCTTGGGCGGGGCGTGTGGTTCGTTATAATCGCAAAGGCAAGATGTGCTTCACTCATCTTAAAGATCAATTTGGCCGACTGCAAGTGGTTTTTGCTCGCGATGAAGTGGGTCTAGAACCTTATGAAGTGGTTAAGATGGTCGATATCGGAGACTGGGTCGGTGTTTGTGGGAAAATGTTTGAAACTCCCACCGGAGAGTATTCGGTGCGGGCCACTAAAGTTGAACTTTTGAGTAAGGCTGTACGTCCTTTACCGGTGCCCAAAGAAAAATGGGACGAAGAGGGAAATAAGGTCGTCTTTGATGAGTTTAAAGATGTAGAAACCCGCTATCGTCAACGTTACATTGATCTTTCGTTGAACGACAGTGTTAGAGATGTCTTTGTAAAACGGACGAAAATTGTGCAGGCGATTCGCTCCTATTTATTAGAAAAGGGATATCTCGAAGTTGAAACGCCCACATTGCAACCCATCTATGGGGGCGCCAATGCCCGTCCTTTTACGACACACCACAATGCAGCAGATATGACTCTTTATCTTAGAGTAGCTAACGAGTTGTATCTCAAACGCTGCGTGGTCGGAGGCTTTGAAAAGGTTTTTGAATTTACCAAGAATTTTAGAAATGAAGGGATGGATCGCACCCATAGTCCCGAATTCACAGCAATTGAATTGTATGAGGCTTATGCCGATTATAACGACATGATGAAACACTTCGAGTCGATCTGGGAGAGCGCTTGTATTGCGGCAAATGGTTCGACGAAAGTAGAATTTCAAGGAAAAGAGATTGATCTTAAAGCCCCTTGGCCACGTCTGACGGTCTATGAGGCGTTGCAAAAGTACGGCAATCTCGATGTGAAATTGCTCAGTGATGAAGAGCTTAAGGCTGAGATGAAAAAGCATCACATTGAGCTGGATGGCGGCTTTTTAAGGGGCAAGGCAATTTTGGCTCTCTTCGAAGAGTTGGTCGAACCTCATCTCATTCAACCGACCTTTATCATTGACTTTCCCAAAGAATCTACACCTCTTTGCAAAATCCATCGCAATGATCCCGAACTGATTGAACAGTTTGAGCCCTATATCAACGGATGGGAAGTAGGGAATGCGTATTCTGAATTGAATGACCCCGTACTTCAGCGTCAATTTCTTGAAGAGCAAGTGGAGAGAGGCCGCGGCGGTGAAGATGAAACTCACCCTCTTGATGAAAATTTTTTACACGCCATTGAGTCGGGCATGCCGCCAACAGGGGGCGTGGGCATAGGTGTGGATCGCATGGTCATGCTTTTAACGAATTCGGCAACCATTCGCGACGTACAGCTTTTTCCTTTGATGAAGCCTGAAGTAGAGTCGTAAGATGAGTTTCTCGGTGAATTTCGCTGAGATTGTGAGGGGGGAAGATGTTTAAAAAAGTTGAATTCGAAATTGCTTGGAGATATCTAGGGGCTCAGCGCAAGAGTCTGTTGATTTCGATGATCACCCTCCTCTCTGTTTTAGGGGTGGGAATTGGATCGGCCGTCTTAATTATTGCATTGTCTGCCGCAAATGGTTTTGAAGATCAAGTGACTCGACAAATGATGGGAAAAGACGCCCACTTTGAAGTGTTGCGCTATCACTACGAACCCATTTCGAATTATCGAGAACTTTATGAGAAGCTTCAAAAAGATCCCGATGTAAAAAGTGTTGCGCCCTTCATCATGACAAAGGCGGGCATTTCATCAAAGCGAAGTAGTGACGGTATTGTCTTATACGGAATCGATCACAAAGCGTCTGAATCTGTGCTCGCGTTAAAAGATCAAATCAAGTATGGGCATTATACTCTAGATTCACTTTTAGACACGACATCGACTCGGCGGCCTGCCATTATTCTTGGCAATTCATTGGCGAATCGTCTGCGCCTGATATTAGGTGATAAGGTGATTTTGCAAACATTTGCTTCTCCTGAAGATGCGGTGTATGGAGGCTCGGGGCGAATGATTCAATGTGTGGTTGCGGGTATCTTTGAGTCGGGCTCTTATGAATACGATGCAAACTTGGCTTACATTTCGTTAGAGTCTGCTCAAAAGCTTTTGGGTTTAACTTCAGATGATGTCTTGGGTTTTCAAGCTAAAGTTGAAGATCCTTGGATGGCGGATCAAATTGCAGATAGGGTTGAAAAAGAATTGGGTTATCCCTATTATGCGATGGATTGGAAAGCAAAAAATGCAAACCTAATTAAGTGGATGGGTTTTGAAAAAGTTTTGATTTTGGTGATTTTGTGTATGATCATCGTCGTGGCGGCTTTTAACATCATCTCATCATTGATAATGTTGGTGCTCGAAAAAACTCGCGAAATCGGAATACTTAGAGCGATGGGATGTTCGCGAGGGTCGATTATGCGCACCTTTGTTTTAACGGGGGGCTTTATCGGTTTTGGAGGAACTGTGGGCGGGGTGATTTTGGGCTTAGCCGTTTGTTACTCTCAACTTTATTTTGAGTGGTTTACTCTTCCGGGCGATGTTTACTTAATCACAGTTTTTCCCATTAAAATTATGTGGGGAGATGTGTTGATGGTTTTTGTTGCCGGAAATGTGATCAGTTTATTAGCCACCATACCTCCGGCGCTTAAAGCCAGTCGGTTGGATCCCGTAAAGGCCATACGTCATGAATAATAGCTTGTTGATTGCCGATAAAGTTGTACGAGAATTTAAAGAGACAGGCGAGACATTAAGAGTGCTTGATGAGATAGATCTCACGGTTGCCGAAGGCGATTTTCTCTGCATTACAGGAGAATCTGGTGCGGGTAAAAGTACGCTTTTACAAATCTTGGGCTCGTTAGATACTCCCACTGCGGGGGATGTTTTGTTTAAAAATGAATCCCTTTTTTCGATGAGTGCGGCTAAAATCAATGAATTTCGTTTGAGAGAATTAGGATTTGTTTTTCAATTCCACCATCTTTTACCAGAGCTTACCGCATTAGAAAACGTTTTGTTACCGTCAAAGTTTTTGAGGGGTTCAAAAAAAGCAAATCGAGATCGAGCGGAGTTTCTTTTGAATATTGTAGGCCTGAAAGATCGTCAACAACACTTGCCCAATGAAATGTCTGGCGGTGAAAGGCAGCGAGCAGCAATTGCTCGCGCGTTGATGAATGAGCCTAGCCTTTTGTTGGCTGATGAACCTACGGGCAACCTCGACGAAAAGAACTCGTTCGTTTTGCTTGAGCTCTTTCAAAAGTTAAACGAAGAATTGAATCAAACCACAATTGTCGTGACTCACGATTTGCATTTAGCGAAACAAGGCAAGCGCCGCCTTCATATGAAGGCGGGTCGGTTTATTGAATTTTTTCAAGAATAGCCTTGAGATAAGCTAAATACTCAGAGTCATAATTGATTAATCGAGCATTAGTGGTGTATAGGTATTCTTTTTCTTTGGTTTGAATCCCCAAGTCTACAAATTGACGACACTCTTGAGTGATCATGCACTGGGCATTAGGTGGGCAAGTCGATACGTTTTTTTGAGCTAAAGTTTCGAGCTTATTCAGATCAATGGTTTGAATCCAAGGGGCTTGCTCGACTGTGAAGTGAACTTCTTGGGGCTCTTGAAGCTGACATTCGGTGTGAGTGTAGAGAATAATTTCTTGGATTGCAGACGGGGCTTGCAAAAATTGTAGATCTTTTAAAGACATTCCCAACTCATCATCAACCGCTCGCTGGCTGAAGTCAATGAATAAAGAGTAAATCGCTCCGTAGATTGGATCGACTTGCAGAGAGAAACTTCCGAAGTCTGTAGGAGCGAAAGTCATGATAGAATCGTTCTCTTGAATGAGCAGAGCTTCAATGTGTGTGATTAGACGAGCGTAATAGTTTTCGGTTGAATAATTGGGGAAGTCATTGGCATTGCGGGGCTCGGCAATCGCCGGGTGTTCAAAGAGAATTAATTGGGGACCATCAGAAAGAAATTCGTTAAAAGAACGCACAGCCTGCTGATATTTTATCCCTCGGCTTTCACTCCAAATTTTTGCGTAAACTTTAACTTCTTTAAATATCTCTTGTAAGTCAGCAAGGGTATTTTCACCTTGAGTCCAAGAGAGGGTGATCTTCGCTGAATTGGTGTCATAGACACTAACCCAAGACATTTGTTGAAAGGTCAGTGTGTCATCAATGCTAGAAGAAGAGAAAGGTTTAGATGTTCTTTCAGATGAAGAACTATATGTGATTTCGCCCGTTGAAGAGCCCTCTGAGTTTGAACTTGAGGGGTGCAAGTTTTGTGTTTCAAGTTCGGTAGGGCAACCTGTAAGCCCGATGAGAGCGAAAAGGGCGAGAAATAAAATCGTAGACTTCATTTGCGAATACTCCTTTAGAATATTCCTTGAATATACCTTGGCAAAAAAAATATTGCAGAGCGTTCTTTAAACTAAAAAGGAATTAATCAGGAAAATGTTCTCATTTTGTTCTGATAAAAATGGAAGACAGAGACGTCAAATCATTATTTATTCTGCGGGAATCTCTTCACTTCCTGCGGCGATTGTTTCTAGCATATGTTCGAATAGGCGTAGATCTGAGTTGCGCAACACCGCGCGAATGGGATCTTTTAACGTTGAGGGCGATATTTTTCCTTCTGATTCACAGAGACAAACAAGTGTGCAGTCAGGTTTGCCTTCTATAGATCCATTCATTTGCAGTGTCTGTTTCCACGTTTCGATTTCTCCTGCATCGGTGTTGGCATCGGTATGAATCAAGAGACAAAAGAGCGTATTTTCTTCGATGGCGTTGCTGAGCTCAGCAGGATCACGGAGTTCAATGAGTTGATAATCCATGGTTTCGAGAAATATTTTGTGGGCGCTTTTGTCTCCTTTGGCATAATCAACCCAAGCGATTTTAGGAGCATCGGGGCCTCGTTTGATTTCAGGATCGGGAAAAGATCGAGGAGGAAGATTCAGATAAGTGGCGAAAGATTCTACCGATCGATAGACTTCTTGCTGCAGAGATGAACTGATGAAGTCTCCGAGGTGGTTGGCTTCCATAATTGATGCGGGCAAAGGTCTGACGATGCTGTCACAACTTTGCCCAATAGTTGAGGCCTTGGTCAATATCTCAGCAATGCCTACAGAGCGAATGAGATTAGAGGTTTGATCGCTAACATTGTCAGGCAGATTTTCAAAGTGAAGGTAATGTGCGACGGCGGCGACCAAATCGCTAGGAAGCTTCCATTTTTGAAAGAGAGCGAGGGCGAGATCAATATGATCCATATTGTAGGCCTCTTGTTGGGCAGTCTCAATTGCCTGAGCCTTTTTTGTATTGGATTGAATGACTTGGTCGAAGGGTTTTTCAAAGAATTCATCGAGAATAAGGTTGCCAAATTCGTGAAGTAAACCGGCCAGAAACGCAAAGCTAGGATTGGGATAAAAGAGCTTTTTGGCAATACGTTCGGCGTAGATGGCCACCCCTAAGCTGTGAAACCAAAATTCTGTTCGATCAAAGCCGATGCTTTCAGCCGTATTTTCTACCACCTTCATTACGCTGAGGCCGAGGGCAATATTTTTAATTTCGTTAAATCCGATGCGAACAATGGCATCACTGAGATCGTTTATCTCTCTGTTTTGACTGTGAAATTCTACAGAATTTGAAATTTTCAAAATAGATGCTGTAATCGCGGCATCCGAAGAAATCGCCTTGGCGAGATCTTTAGCTCCTGTATCATCGCTATCGGTGCTCTCGACAATGCGGGTAATCGCAAAAGGAAAAGAAAGAAGTTTACCTAGGCCAGCAATGATGTCATTGAGTTTTTCAGACTTAGACAGTTTTTTGTGAGTTAAAATGTCTTCGAGCTCATCATAAGAGTGGTTTTGAGATTGCAATTCAACTTTTTCTACAGTTTTTCCCGACTTAGACATCGTTTCGTAAATAAAGTCGATGAGGGGGCCAATTTTTAAAGGTCGCAAAAAGTATTTGGTGACGCCGACGTGAATGATGTGAGAGATGACATTCAGATGCTTATGATTGCCATAGCAAAGAATAGGAACGCCTTTCATTATGCGATTTTGACGAATGAGCTTGACCGAAGAGAGGGAGTCCATGTATTGAGCTCCGAGTTCAATCATAACGATATCGGGCTTATACTGAACCATCTCGAGATAGTTAGACATACCTGCGGGTGAACATAAGACTTTATAGGAGAATTGCTTAAAGGCAAGCTCCAGTACTTTTCCTTCATCGAGGTTCGAGGTGGCAATATAAACTTTAATCATAGTGCTCTTTTTTCCGCTAGGATTATATCCTTAAGGGAATTCGAATTCAATAAAATTTCGCTTATACAAAAATGGAAAAGGCCGTCTCTTTTAAGACGGCCTCGTTAGAAGGAGAATCGACGATTTTGACGGACGCAAATTAAGCGCGAACGCCGTTATCGAAGTCTTGAATGGCTTGCACTAATGCGTCAATACCGGCCTCAGGCATTGCATTGTAAATGGATGCGCGAAATCCGCCAACAGAGCGGTGGCCGCTAAGGGTTTCTAAACCACGAGATTTAGCCAAAGCGGCAAATTCGGGAACTAAAGATTCATCTTCCATGACGAAAGTGACGTTCATGGGTGAACGATCTTCTATGGCTACAGGATTTTTAAAATTGGGAGACGCGTCAATGGCGGCATAGAGTTTAGCGGCTTTGCGTTCATTGATTTCTTGAATGCCTTTGATTCCACCAATAGACTTCAACCACTTGAAGGTCTCATTGGCAACATTCACAGAATACACAGGAGGAGTATTAAACATAGATTCTGCGGCAATGTGCGTATTGTAATCGAGCATGGTGGGCAATGTGCGACCGTTTTTACCGAGCAATTCTTCTTTGATAATAACGATGGTAACGCCTGATGGGCCAATATTTTTTTGAGCGCCAGCATAAATTAGACCAAATTTGCTTACATCAACGGGGCGACTCAAAATATCAGAAGACATGTCTGCCACAAGGTATCCGTTGGGATTTAGGGGGGTGGGGAATTCTTTGTATTGAGTGCCATAAATGGTGTTGTTTGAGGTGATGTGCAGATAGGTCGCTTCAGGGTTTTGCTTCAATTCTTTGGGAATGTGATTGTAAACGGATTCTTTTGAAGAAGATACGACGTTGACATTGCAGCCAGCGCTCTTGGCTTCTTTGATCGCTTTGGCAGACCAAGCACCCGTATCAGCGTAGTCGACTGTAGCGCCTTCGGCCGCCAAGTTAAGGGGGGCCATCAAAAATTGCAGAGAGGCTCCGCCTTGTAAAAAGAGAATTTTGTGGGTATCGGGCACACTGAGAAGTTCGCGCAGGTTGGCCTCGGCTTCAGCGAACATGGCGACGACGGGCTTTGAGCGGTGGCTCATTTCCATCAGACTCATGCCTGTGTTGCGAAAGTCAATGGCGGCTTCGGCAGATGCCTTTAAAACGTTTTCATTCAATACGGCTGGGCCGGCACTAAAGTTGTAGATTTTGCTCATTTTGAGTCCTTTGCTTGCTTGGGATTAAACGTTGAAATTGGCTTTAGCGGTGGTTTGAATTCCCCCGCGGGCGTTGAAAATACCATTGATGGTCATCCACTTGGGTTGACAAGAGGCGACGAGGTCTTGCAGAAATTTGTTAACGAGATGCTCGTGAAAAATCCCCACGTTTCTAAAAAAAAGCACATACTCTTTAAGGCTTTTGAGTTCAATACAAGCCTTTTCGGGGCAATACTCAATTTCGATGGTTGCAAAATCGGGTAACCCGGTTTTAGGGCAGATACAGGTGAATTCAGGAATGGAAATTTTGATCGCGGTGTCGCTGCCGGGATATTGGAAATCCCAAATTTCGATTTCGGGAGTTTTTAAATCGGGAATGTGGCTTTGCAAGCCTTCATAGGTGCTATCTGACATGGCAGACCTCCGCGAGTTTAGCTAAGGTAAAGACTCCTTGCGAGCCTTCACTCAAGTTTTTTGTTTCAAATTCAGTGGGTGTATTTTGCTCGCTATCTGCAAATAAGACAAAACGGGCGCCCAATTGATTTGCTTGGTCGAGTTGCTTTTTAATTTTTTGGACTTTTAAAGGGTGTTGAGTTTTAATGCCCAAATCTCGCAGCTGTTCGGCGAGTTGAAAACACAGATTCAGATTTCCGCCAAAGGTGGCGATGAAAACGTCGGTTTCTTCGCCGTTGTTTTGGGGCAATAGACCTTTTTCTTCGAGTAAGTCACGCAAAACCACATCGCC
>JBNKYI010000049.1:0-11021 GCA_050300815.1 Fibrobacterales bacterium | reverse complement strand
ATTCAATGGGATTCGACTTGATCCCCTCTTCGCCAAAGACTTCAAGTACGTCCTCTCTTTTCACAAAGCGCAACGACAACCCTTCATTGAGGCCTGCAGCGACAAAATAATTTCTCACTTGATGTCTGAGTTTTTCTACTGCAGGCAATGGATTAGAGGCCAGCAACAATCGCGGGTAAACCGTGGGCACGTGATCAAAGCCACAAAGGCGAGCCACTTCTTCAATCAAATCTACCTCGCGAGTCAAATCGGGGCGAGCTCTAGGAATACTAAAGCTCCAGCCGCTTTCTGATTTTGCAACGGTGAGCAAACCTATTCCATTCAACTTTTCTTCAATTTCTTTGGCCGATGGCGTAAAACCTAAAATTTTACCCACTCGTTGATAACGCAATCCAACCACTTGTTTTTCTTTGGGATGAGAGCTCGACTCGTAGCTTTCTATTCTATCGACAACTTCACCCCCGCAATAGTGAGCGATCAAAGCCGCCGCATAAAGAGAAACCTCTTCTTGCATAAAGGGATCAATCCCTCTTTCAAAGCGATAAGAAGAATCTGAACTCATTCCTAAACGGCGAGCTTGTTTGCGCACCACAGAAGGGTCAAAATAGGCCGTTTCAAGCAATATGTTTTTTGTTGAATCACTCACTTCTGTCGCTAAGCCACCCATCACCCCTGCAAGACAAGCTGGAGTCTCGCCGTCGCAAATCAAAAGCTCTCCTGCCAGCAGTTCTCTTTCTTGCTCGTCGAGGGTAACCAGTTTTTCTCCTGCCACTGCCGCCCGAACTGCAATTTTTTTGCTTTGAACTTTATCGAAGTCAAAGGCGTGTAAAGGTTGACCATATTCCATCAAAACGTAATTGGTAATATCCACCACATTGTTGATGCTACGAATCCCAACCGCTTCAAGAGACTGCTTGATCCAATCAGGAGATGCACCAACCTGAATCCCTTTAATCACCCGAGCCACATAACGGCTACACCCCGCGTTTTCTTCGACCGAAAGTTCAACTCCCGTCGGGCCTGCGATCGATTTAAATTCAGGGATCGCAGGTAACACTCTCTCGATGCCAAAGTAAGCGGCAAGCTCAAGAGCAACCCCCAGATGCGATAGAGCGTCGGGGCGATTGGGAGTTACGTTAATTTCAAACAGCGTATCATAAAGACCTAAATCAACGAGGGGGGTTCCGGCGATCAAAGAATCGTCAAGCACCAAAATGCCATCGTGAGAAGAGCCCAAGCCGATCTCATCTTCGGCACAAATCATTCCCAAAGATTCAACACCGCGAATTTTTGCTTTTTTCAACTTGAGGCTAGTGCCGTCGGGCAAGGGAAGCACTGCTCCCACAGGGGCAAAGGCCACAGTTTGCCCCGCTGCCACATTGGGAGCCCCGCAAACCACTTGCAATTCGTCTTTGCCATCAAAAAGTTTGGTGACCGAAAGCTTATCAGCTTCGGGATGCTTAGCACACTCAAGCACTTTGCCCACACACAACTGGGCATAACATTCACCTCGATTTTCAACACCTTCAACTTCTAATCCTACAGAAGTCAATGCTCTGTCTATTTCGTCTACCGACGCTTTAAGATCGGGAAGATATTTCTTAATCCATTTCAAACTGATGATCATAATTACTCGCGATTAAAACTTAAAACTTGCGGAAAAAACGGTTATCGTTAGCGGTCAATAGGCCAATTTCAGGAATGGCGTACTTGCTCATCGCGATGCGATCAATTCCGAAGCCAAAGGCAAAACCCGTATATTTTTCGGGATCAATACCCACATTTTCAAACACTGCGGGATCTACACTGCCACAACCGCCAATTTCAATCCACCCCGTCTGTGAACACTTGCGGCAACCTTCGCCGCCACAGCTAAAGCAAGTGATATCAATCTCTGCCGAAGGTTCTGTAAAAGGAAAAAAAGAAGGACGAAAGCGCACTTCGGTATGTTCTCCAAAAAACTCTCTGGCCCACAAGAGTAATATCGCCTTGAGGTGGGCAAAACTAATGTCTTCATCAACAACAAGACCCTCAAGTTGCTGAAACATTGGCGCATGTGTCGCATCAGAATCCACTCGATAGACCACACCAGGAGCAATCATGCGAATAGGGGGTTTCTGATTTTCCATCACATGGATCTGCACCCCAGAGGTCTGGGTGCGCAGCACCACTTTATCTCTCAGGTAAAAGGTGTCTTGCATGTCGCGCGCCGGGTGGTCGGGCGGAATATTCAGGGCCTCAAAGTTGTACCAATCGGTTTCGACTTCTCGACCGCCTTCAACTTGAAAACCCAGACCTCTAAAAAAGTCGATCATATTTTCGCGAACAGTCAAAAGCGGGTGAAAAGCGCCCGCACCCACGCCGCGCCCAGGAAGGCTCACATCGATATAACCTTCTTCGAGTTCTTTTTGCAAAGCCTCTTCGCGGGCTTTGTTTTTAAAATCAGTCAACGAGGCCTCAACCTTTTCTTTAAGGTCATTGACGAACTTGCCAAAAGCCGGCCTCTCTTCGGCCGACAACCCTCCCATTTGACGCATTAATCCGGTCACCTGTCCCTTTTTTCCTAAAAATCTGACCCGAAGTTCTTCAATTGCTTTAAGATCAGAGGAATCCATTTGAGTCAGTGCCTCTTGGTATTCTTCCCATACCGCATTTACTGAATTTTCCATGAAGTTATTTCCAAATTGCGCACATATTTTGAGGCCCAATTTAGAAAATCCCCCTTCTTTTTTGCGGATTCTTATGGGAATCCCTCCTCGTGCCAAGAATTACTCAACAACAATTCGCCAATGGTCTCCCAAAGGCATTTCCCACAGGCAAGGCTGCTCCCCACAAAAAGAATGCCCCATCGCAAAAATAGCGGGAGGATTTTTCGCCATATGAACTTCAATCTCTTTAAAAGTTACGAGAAAATGATTGTTTTTTATAAACGCATAAAAATTTTGCGCTAGGGCCTCAGCGGCTTGAGGATAGACAGTGGCTAAAGAACCCTTTCCGGTTTGCACCAGTAGTTCACTAAGGTCAGCTCGCAGATTGCGCAAAGCCTTTTGGGGATTAGGGCCAAACCATTCTCGATGACTTTTTTCATTCAAGGTTTGACTCTCAATTCCCACGGGTTCATCGAGATAGAGCCGGGGAACCCTCAGCACTAAACGGTTTTCTCGATATTCAAAACGCAACTCTTTTAACGGAACATAGTATTGAAAATGCGCAACGACCTTAATTTCAGCTTGGGTCTCTCCGATAACCCATGAACCGATCAGGCGCTTAAATTGATTTGAATTAAAGCTTTCTTGCGAAGTCAACTCAGACAAGATCAATTTATCCACTCCTTGCAGAGCGATAAACTGAGAATATGTTTCCACAAAAGTGCGCCGCTGTTCTTCTTCATCTACCCAGTGAATTCCCAGCAACGACTTGAGTTTTTCATAACCCAAAAATAAAGGAAACAACAAAGCAAGCGCAGCAATGAGCCAAATGAATCCTTTTCGTCTTTTCATCAGATTTCACCTTTTTAAGAACGCCATTTGCGAAGGGTCTTTAAAACAACGAATCGAGTAACCGAGATCGGTTAAATAAAATTTAGGACGCCCTCTATCAATCGATGGGAATTATCAGAATGAATGTGAAAAATAAATGCCTCAAGAACTCGTTAAGAGAAGAATTTATCTTCTATTTATACGCCCTGCATCAATTATTGAGCCAAGCTAAAAGAAAGAGTCTCTATCCCCTTCATATATTTGCCAAGCTCAAGTTGTTCTTCTTCATCGAATTGATAACAATGTGGAACCCCTTGAATCACCTGACGCAAGACGCTTCCTAGGCGAGGAAACTCAGGATTTTCGAAATGTCGCAGCTCTCGAAGCAATTCCTCATTCAGCTCGCTTCTTTGTTGGATAAGCAATTTGGAGTCTGATCTATAAAATTCCTCGTCGCACACCTCTCCCTTTTGCGAATAAAGAAACTCCAACCCTTTTACCGCATGGTGACTTAAGACATAGCTGTTGTCTTTGATTAATTGAAAGGTCTCAAATTCAAAATTATCATTAAACCAATAATAAAGGGTAAAGCGATTCTTTTCAAAACTCAACCGCCAGCGGCGAGAATCATTGCGATCTTGATAAACTTCTTTAAATAGACGATAAGACATAATCTGCACAACGGTTAAGGTGGGTCACGTTTCTGCACCATTCTCGGTAAATGAGAAGGGATACGTTTTAATCTAACACCGACCATTCTATCCTGAATGCAAAGATTTTTCCACCTATTTCTGGCGTGTGACAGATCACAAGACAAATCGACACTTCACACTCGATGAAACCATCATTTTTTTACAAAAAAAGGCTGCCTTAAGTTAAGACAGCCCCTTTTCAAGCATTTAATAGATTCTTTTATTTAGCCACATTAACAGGACGATTTCTCGATTTATCGAGGGCATCAGCGAGTGCAGCAGGAAGCTTTTGAATAGAAGAAGCCAACAAACGTGGTAAATGCTCATCTCCGACCAAAAAACCTACCGCAACAGCATTTTCTTTGCCCACAAAATCAAAATACTCATACCACACACGACCTTGTCCTTTTCGATAGAGTGTAACGATCACGTTATTGTGAATCACATTCCATTGCACAGGCCCTATACTGGCAGAAATGCCCCCTACACCTTCTTTTTCAAGGTTAGCCACTTCGAGGTTCGCATCAAAGTTGAATGTGATTAACGCATCAACCCCCAAGGTCACCATCATTTGCTCTGCCTTTTGAACGTCATCTCTACGAACAAAGCCAATTGCATCTGCATACACCAACCCATCCGCTTCTGACGTTTTGATACCCAAGATGCTTTTTTCAACGGCGCGAGAGGCCCTTTGGTAAGCTGCATTAGCCGACAACTCTGAAATAGGCACGATTTGAACATCGCTTAAATACTGAGGAAGACTGTCTAAGAGCACCATTGCAGTGGAATCAATTGCCTTTTGTGTATATCTATAAAATTCAACGGGATCTTGTAATAAGCCCGGAGTCAATCTCTCCATGCCTTCTCTTGTAATGTAACCGTTTACGCTCACCGAACCAACGGCAACTTTTTCTTTAGGTTGAAGATCAAAATAGGTGGGCTTAACAGCTCCACACCCCTGCAACACTAAGCCTGACAACAACGCTAAGCCTAACCATTTCTCTTTCATTTACTCTCCTCTAAATAGATTTCTTTGAGTGATAGAATGTCCTTCATTCTTCTGCTGAAAATTAAATATTACTGAGGACTTAGCGGAAAAATAAAGTCTCATTATTTTTCGTTAACTGATGATGAAAAAGAGCTTAACGAAAACAACGATCTCTAAACCCCCAATTTTTTAGCTCTTTGTACCATTTATTATGTATTCGCAAGAAATGCCGAGGCCAGAAGTCACCTTGCAAATAGACGAGTTATCCAAAAACCCAATACCATAAGGGCGCCAGTGAGATTTTGCCACAAGGTGGGAGGCATAATAAACACATAACCTCTGCCTTTAATTAGTGAAGAAAAAGAACTCACACAAAAGGGCATCAGAAACAAACGAAACACCACCCAGCCATCGCGACCAGAAGCTGGCGATGATACACTTAACATTAAGGCGATGCCGATAACAGCACTAATTCCCAATGAGTTTAGCCAAATCATTGGATTGGGATCGAAGTAATAAAATACGGTGTTGAGATACCAAAGTAGGTAAGACCACAATACCGCTTTGCCATGGGGCATTTTTTTTAAGTATCCAGTTGCAGAGAGGAAAAATCGACTCAATACAAACTCACTTTCAGATGCATTTGCCACCCCTATTAATAGATAGTCAGTAAATAAAAATCTGTGGATGAGATTATTTACTGAGGCTCAAAAACGACCTTTTAGCAAGATTCGCGAAGTACCAAAAAGTAAGGCCGAGAGTGTTTGAACTCTATGCACTATATAGCATTTATCAAAAATGATGGTCTGGTGTGGATAATACGTCAACATAAATTTAGACGCATGTTTTTCTTTCGTTACAAACAATGATTAGTCTTAATTAGAATGACCCAGAGCTAGGATAAAAGCAATGATCAAACACAAACCCAACAAAATATCAATTCCTATTCTTCTGTTGAGTTTTTGGTGTTCAGGATTTTCCCAAATTAATGACTTAGCGAAAACCCCTCCCATGGGGTGGAACAGTTGGAATATTTTTCACGAAAACATTGATGAAAATAAAATTAAAGAAATTGCCGATGCCTTGGTCACCTCTGGAATGAAAGACGCTGGATATGTTTATTTGAATCTCGATGACAATTGGATGGCCAATTCACGCGATGTCAATGGAAATTTGCGAGCCGATCCAACGCGTTTTCCCAGCGGCATGAAAGCCTTAGGAGACTACATCCATTCAAAAGGATTAAAATTCGGAATTTACGGGGATCGGGGATTACGCACCTGCCACCATTTTAATTGGGGAGTTGCAAATTCTCAAAGTGGCAGTTATGGAAATGAAGTTCGGGATGCGAAAACATTCGCTTCTTGGGGAGTTGATTACTTAAAATATGACAATTGCGAACCCGCTCCAGGATCAAATCAACAACAAGACTACGAACGTATGCGAGATGCTTTGGCCAATTCTGGTCGCCCTATCGTTTACAGCATCTGCGCTTGGGGTTTTCAATCTTGGATGCCCAACACAGGAAACCTCTGGCGTACCACGGGTGATATAAGCAACTCTTGGCAAACACCAACAGGAGGGTTCTTTCAAGGGGTCAGCAATATCTTTGACCTGAATGAAGGATTTGCAGAACACGCAGGACCTAGTGGCTGGAACGATCCCGATATGCTTCAAATAGGGAATGGTGTATTGACTGCCGATGAATCTAGATCGCACATGAGCTTGTGGGCTATTATGGCTGCCCCCCTGATTGCGGGAAATGATATTCGCAATATGGATCAAACCACTAAGGATATTCTGATGAACCCCGAAGTCATTGCGGTGAATCAAGATTCGGCTGGGATCCAAGGTCGTAGAATTGATGCATCAAATGGCGTAGAAGTATGGTCTAAACCTCTTGGATCAAAGGCCAGCACCACTCTAGCTATCGCGCTACTCAATCGCAACGATGCAGCCACTGATATCACTCTTAACTTTGCCGATGTCAATCTTTCTGGTGAAGTTCTTGTCAGAGACCTTTGGGCGCGACAAGACCGCGGTGTATTTTCAGATTCATACACTATGAGTGTTCCCGCTCATGGCACGGGTTTATTAAAAATCAAAATCCCAACCGTACCACAAGAACCCTATTTGTCAGCCATTTCTATTCCTGGAAAGGTCGAAATGGAGCATTATGATTTGGGCGGACAAGGTGTTTCTTATTTTGATAATGACCCAACAAATCAAGGCGATGAGCTTCGCTCTGATGCCGTAGACATCACAACAGTCACTCCTTCGGGGTATGCCATTGGGTGGACCAACACTGACGAGTGGCTTGAATACACTCTTAATGTGGGTGTAACGGATAAGTATTTTTGGCGCGCAAGAGTATCTACTGGAGTAGATACAGCATCCTTTTTCATGGAGTTAAATGGAGTCTCGATAGCAGATGAGGTTCGATTAGAAAATACAGGCAGTTGGGAAGACTACATCGAAGTCTCTGGAGATGTGGCGGTTCCTATGCAATCTGGCGAGAACATCCTAAAGGTCATTATTGGCAAACCCTTTATTAATATTGACTACATAGAATTTTACACAGACACAACTGTGGGCTTGCGGCACACAATTGGAGCATCTGGAACATCTGGAACATTCAATACCAACAATCTGTACAAAGTTTATAATCTGCAAGGAGAGATCATTTCTGAGGTAGAAGCCAGAAATCTTTCGACTTTGAACTCTTTCCTTGAGAAGCAAAATGTGCCTTCAGGGGTCTACTTGATCCAGAAACATGAAAAAAATCAGAATCACATTCTCTATATAAATCAGACTGGAAAATAAAATGAAAGCCGTCGCATACATCATATTGCTACATGTTTGTCTTGCCTTAGCTGACAATCCTATTGTTCAAACCTATTTCACACCAGACCCAGCGGCTATGGTGCACAATGACACACTTTATGTTTACGCTGGCCACGATGAAGACATCATTGAGGGTGGCTTTTTCACGATGTATGATTGGCGTGTCTACTCCACCACCGATATGGTCAATTACACCGATCACGGATCTCCCTTAAGTTGGAATACATTTGGATGGGCAGGAGGCAAAGCCTGGGCTGCACAAGCCATCTACCGAAACGGTAAATTTTACTGGTATGTGACAGTTGGGCTGAAAGGCTCCAATCAACCAGCAATCGGAGTTGCTGTTTCTGACAGCCCTACGGGCCCTTTTGTAGATGCCCTTGGGCATCCCTTGATCTCGCAATCTTGGGATGACATCGATCCAACGGTATTTATTGATGACGATGGACAAGCCTATTTGTATTGGGGCAATCCTCGACTTTATTATGTTCGTCTCAATGAAGACATGATTAGCTATTCTGGAAAAATCCAAAATGTAAATATGACAACCGAAGCTTTCGGAGTTCGCGGTGATGGAAGTGAAAGAGAAACAACCTATGAAGAGGGCCCGTGGTTCTTTAAAAGAGAAAATCTCTATTATATGGTTTATGCTGCTGGCCCTTTACCCGAAACTATTGGTTACTCCACAGCTCCAGGGCCAACTGGCCCTTGGACCTACAGGGGAAAGATTATGTCACAAACGAATACAGGCAGTTTCACGAACCACGCTGCTGTGCTTGAATACAAAGGAAAAGGTTACTTTTTTTATCATACAGGACGTCTTCTCGGTGGAGGGAACTATCATCGTTCAACAGCTGTGGAATCCTTTGATTTTGGCGCTGATGGTTCCATCCCAGAACTTACAATGACAAATCAGGGTCCCGCTCCCGTTGGAACTTTTAATCCTTATCAAAAAGTAGAAGCAGAGACAATGGCTTGGAGTGAAGGACTCAAAGTTGATGAAAACTCTTCTACGGGTGTTTTTTTATCTCAAATTGATGATGGGGATTATCTGAAGCTAAGCAATATTGATTTCACAACTTCTGGTGCGACTTCTTTTCAGGCCCGTTACGCTTCACCATCTCAAGGAGGGAAAATTGACCTTTATTTGGATTCTAAAACTGGCACTCAAATTGGTTCATTAGAACTTCAAAATACAGGGGGACAATCAAATTGGAAGATAGATTCCACTGATATTTCTGGTGCAAACGGGATACATGATCTGTATTTAGTTTTTCGTGGAAGTGGATTTCATGTGGATTACTGGCAATTTAAGGGAGGGATTCAAATACCAGCTCACCGGGACAGTATCTTTAATGGAAACTTTGAAAAGGGTACTATCGGATGGCAGCTGAATACTTGGGCAGGTGAAGCCCAAACAAGTCTATCTAATGAAGAGTACTGTGTAGACATTTCTGCAATTGGAACAGAAAACTATCAAATTCAGTTAATTCAGCCAGGACTGATTCTCGAGCAAGGAAAATCGTATGAGATCCTCTTCGACTCCCATTCTGATGTTTCCAGACCCCTAGAAGTTAATGTGGAACAACATACCGACCCTTGGATCAGTTACCTTGAGGAGTTGCAGAATTTCTCGTTGGAAACGACGAAAAACACCTATTCTTTCCGCTTTACGATGAGTCAAGCGACCGACTCAAACAGTCGACTCAGCTTTAACCTAGGGGCGGCAACAGGACGGCTTTGCATTGATAACGTCGTGTTCCGAAAAAGTGATGTGCCAACGAACACCAATTTCACCAACTTCATCATTTCTCCAGAAGATATCTCTGTAAAAATTGACAACGGAAATCTGGTGATTCGCCTTCCTGAACATAGTCGAGAAGCTGAGCTTAAGGTATTCTCTCTAAAAGGTGAAGTAAAGTTTCAAAAGATTTTAGCAAGTCAAAATCAATCCATTAATTTGAATCAACTTGGCTTAAAGTCTGGTCTATACTTTTTCCAAATTGGGCAAAATGAATCTTCAATTCATTTTCAAAATGTTTTTGTGCCCTAGTTTGATCATTCTCTAAAAAACGCCCCCATGGCCTTTGATCAGCATCAATCAGAATCAAAGGTCATTTTTTGTGTTTCTCTTATCATTCCCAAACAAGCCAATTGATTGGTGTTAAAAACTTCAGAAAGCCAGCACTTCATTGCTTTATTTATAAAACAAAAAATCCCGATCCATTTCTGAATCGGGATTTTTAAAAGACTTGATCTGGTCTAAATTAAGCCGCTTTAACAGCAGCAACAACTTGAGCAAATGCTTCTGTGTTATGCATGGCAAGATCAGCGAGAACTTTGCGATTCAAGCTGATATTCGCCTTTTTCAAACCCGCCATAAAGGTCGAGTAGCTTAGGCCTTCGGCACGAGCAGCCGCATTAATACGAGTAATCCACAAGGTGCGGAAGTCGCGTTTTTTGAGCTTGCGATGTGCATAAGCGTTTTGACCTGCGCGGTCAACAGCTTCTTTAGCTTGACGTAAATTGCTTTTGCGACGGCCGTAGAAACCTTTGGCTTGGTCGAGAATTTTTTTTCTTCTTTGGCGGGAAGCGACGCGATTTTTACTTCTTGGCATATCTCATTCCTCCCTTAGGCGACCAACATACGCTTAATGCGCTTGGACAACCCACCTTGAAGAACAGTGCCGCGACGGGCATCTCTTCTTTGCTTGTTTGACATTTTATGAGGAGTCGAACGACGACTTCCCTCAGACTTGATTTTGCCAGCGGCATTCGTGCGAAAACGCTTTTTCACACCGCTGTGAGTTTTCATTTTAGGCATGTTTATTCACTTTCTGTTTCGGCGTCTATATCTTCGCTGTTCGGAGCTGAATCTGATTTAGCCTTTACAAGAGCGCTCTTTCTGGGGGCAAAGATGACGAACATCTGGTTGCCTTCCATTTTATTCGAGCTTTCTAATTCGGCGCAATCCTTCAAGTCTTCCACCATCTGGTCTAGGAGTCTCCTCCCAAAGTC
>JBNKYI010000048.1:0-11048 GCA_050300815.1 Fibrobacterales bacterium | reverse complement strand
GCTGGATTCACCTTTTAATTCGACATTATTTTTAACACCCACACAAAAGTCAGCGATGTCTAACGTTTAAAGAACACCACTAGGCATCTCTAAATTTTAAACTGTTGCATTACTTTTTTTAACGCACTCGATTTATTAACCAGTGAATTAATCGTTTCATTAATTCCCCGCAACTCTGTAGAGACAGATACAATTGATTCATTTGAATGAATTGCCTCGCCAGAGATTAATTTCGACTGGTCACTTGCAGCAGCTAAATCGTTTGCGATGTCTTTGGCAAATGTCGCTGTGTTATTTACACTTCCTGAAATTTCATTCATCGTCGCACTTTGCTCTTCTACAGCGATACTAATACTATTCGTTAGATCTTTGATCATGTCAATCACATCAGTCACCTGTTTCATCGACTCAAAAGACAATCTCGATTCTTTTTGCACAATTTGAATTCTCTTTTGAATGTTGGTCGTAGAATTCGACGTCTGCTTTGCCAATGCCTTAACTTCTGAGGCAACAACCGCAAAACCCTTACCCGCCTCACCTGCGCTGGCCGCTTCAATCGTCGCGTTTAAGGCAAGTAAATTCGTTTGATCTGAAATATCATTGATCGTATCTATTACTGTTCCTATTTCTTTAGTCACATTATTTAACGTTGTCATATGAGCATAAGAATTTTGCGATTTTTGAAAGGCGTCATTTGCAACCTCCATCGCTTTTGTGCAACTTTTATTAATCTCATCCAACGTCGCATTAATTTCAATAATCGCACTGTGGATCGACTGCAATTGTTCGTTCATATGTTCAGAGTGCGTCGAAATAGAAACGAACTGTTGATTCAGTTCTGTCGTTGCCACGACCACTGTATTCGAATTCTCAGCAACAACATTCGAGTTTTCGTTAATTCTTCCCGCAGCAACAGATAAGTGTTCTGCCGAACGATCAATTTCCTCTCCATTGACAGAAACGCTCTTCACCACTTCTTGTAGCTGAGAAACAAAATCATTAAACGCCATACTCAACTGCCCAATCTCATCTCGCGAGTTCACTGAAAGACGAGCGGTAAGATCGCCATCTCCCTGTGAAATTTCTCTCATCATTCGCGCGACGTTAACTATAGGCTTAGCAAAAATTTTTGAAAGGATAATTCCTATGACTACAATCAAGAGTATCGACGCAATCAAGACAGCAAACATTTCTATCAAAATTTTTTCGATGGCCTGATTCGCTTCTCTCTTATCCACTCGAATCAATACCGACCAGTTCATTCCCGGATACCCCAAAGCACCCTTCAAGTGAGTATAGCCCGATGCCTGCTCAATTTCTTTGCGAGCATGCATTGAATATAAACTTCCTGACTCTCCCTTAATCGCTCTTTGCGCAGCAAGCACTCCACTCTCTGCTAAGTTGAGTTTAAAGAGCACGTTGTTAAAATCGTGAACCACCTCTTCTGTTTTGTGTTGAAGCGGATCATAATCAATAAGAATTCGCCCCACACTGTCAAGAAGTGTTATTTCTGCGCTATTTAAGCCTTGCGTCTTCAAACTTTGATAAGTTGACACGATGATTTCTTCAACAAGACTGAATTTCGTTCGATTCGACCAATAGGCGATCACCTTACCTTTATCATCGTAAACGGGCGCAGAAAAACCCATGGTCATCGCAGCCGACTGGGGATAGAAATTTTTTACATCCTTATCCAGATGCACATCCTCAACAAAGGTTCCTGTAGAAACCGTATTCTCTTTGGCTGAAAATGGCATCGACTGTGTAAAGTTTTTGTCTTTTAGCGCCTTAAACCAAAGGGTATTCGAAAAATCTTTTTCATAAAGCGAACGAGAATCTATAGGATGTCCTTTATCGTCTCTTGTATTCACTCCGATGAGTTTGCCATCGAGATCAACCAAATAGGTTAAGTAATAAATCCCATAGGTCGAGACGTAATCATTCATCATCTGCACAATGGGATTTTCTTCTCCTTCGACATACCACATTTCTCGATTTCGCACTGCGTGATTTAATGCGAAGGCTTGAACATCGCCATATCGTTCAAAAAGATTTCGATCGATGAGCTCTGCCATTTTCTCGGCACATTGTTGATAACTAATGAGACTGCTCTTTTCAACTTTCTTTAGCGATTGCAAAGAAATTGCAATGGCAAAACCAAGGGGAATGATTCCAAAGCACAGAAAGAGAAACGTCAGCTTCTTAGAAATGGATAAGCCTTTCAGCATTTCTTCGCCTTTTTTTATTGATATTGATCTTCTATTGTCCTCTTTTTCTATAGAGAACACCTCTAAAAATTGCTTGGTTCGTAGAAAATTTTCGGATGAATGAATTTTTAGAGGTGCCCTATTACGCAACAATTGACCCAAAACCAAAAACGCCTGACTCTTCTGAGCCAGGCGTTTTGAAATCAAAGGATTGATTCTGTTATTTATCAAAATATTTGTGTAAACCTTCGGTGCTTGCCGACATGGCTTCATCCCCTTCAACCCAGTTGGCCGGACAAACTTCACCGTGCTTTTCAGTGTATTGAAGTGCATCCACCATGCGCAACGCTTCGTCTACATTGCGGCCAAGCGGCAAATTGTTAATCACCTGATGCTGAACAACCCCCTCTTTGTCAATCAAGAAAAGGCCGCGCAATGCCATTCCACCAGAGAGTAAAACGTCGTAATCAGCGGCAATGGTTTTATTAAAATCAGCCACGATGGGATACGCAACGCCTTCAATTCCCCCTTGTTTTTTAGGGGTGTTCAACCAAGCCGCATGAGAAAACCAAGAATCTGTCGAACAAGCGATCACCTGAACGTTTTTCTTTTCAAACTCAGCGAGTTTCGCATTAAATGCGTGTAGTTCTGTGGGGCAAACAAAAGTAAAGTCTAAGGGATAGAAAAAGAGAACGACGTATTTACCTCTAAATTGAGAGAGCGTAAAATTTTCGATGATTTCTTGCCCTTTAACCGCTTTTTCACTAAAATCCGGAGCTTGTTTTCCTACGAGTACAGCCATGTGTGTCCTTTCTTTTTGGGAGATAGCTCAAGCTTAATTAATCTGGCCAGACTCCCCAAGCCCTCAACCCACAAAGAGCGACAAGAGTTTTAATGGGCATTCTCACATTCTCAGTGAGCGATCTTTTTACTCCTCGCTTCATCAGGGAGCGAGATCCATATTTCGTTTAGTTTTTTCGCTTCAACAAACAAACGATTCATGTCTTGTTGATTTTGCTCTAAAGCCCTCTTAAAATTTTTCAATTTAAACGCAGGTTCCCCTTCATCTCTCAGTTCTCTTTGTTCGCGTAAAACTTCAGTTCCTTTAAAAGCGAGTTCTAAAGCATAGGCATATTCCTTTAACATTAACGCGCATTCTTTTTCTACTTCTGAAAGTTTCAATGCTTCTGAATGGCATTTCCTCTGCAATTCTCTCGACAACTCCCCCTGCATTTTGATAAAATCCCGATACTTTTCGAAGGGAAGTCGGGGGCGCCACGCTTTTACCGGCAAAAACATCCTCCAGTGAAACGAGGTCAAACTTTTTCGCAAGCTCAATAAATTTTCAAGTAGAACTTTGGCTTGATTTTTAAGCTCTACCAGAGGTGGAATTATTTGTCCCAATATTCCCTCCCTTTGTTAAATTGATATCGTAATTTTAAATTTCCCCTATAGCGATCAAAATTATAAATTCAGGTAAACTATGGAACTCTCTCGTATAGACAAAGAGGAAAAATGCCTCATTCAGATCAGTGGAAGACTGACTGCCACCCGCCTCAGTGAATCTCTTCGAGGCATGGTAAAAAAAATTCTCAGTGAAGGAATGACCACCGTTATTATTGATATGACTGAAGTGATTCACATGGATTCTACCGGAGTCGGTGAGCTCGTTTCGGCCTATACTGCCGTTCGCAAAGAAAACGGACAACTTTATCTGGTTGGGCTATCTGACATTATCCATGAACTTTTATCAACCACCAATCTGCTGGATATCTTTACCATTTTACCCGAAAATGCACCTGAACTAGCAGACTTTCAATAACCCTCAGGAGACCCTATGAATAAACTGTTAACCCCTCTTCTTATCTTGACCATCGTCGGCCTATTCGGTTTGGTTTTTTATGTCAAAAAAAATGCGCAAGACCAAGCCAAAGAGTATGTCAGAGAGACGATGGACAAAGTAGAAGTCAAGTTAAAGGCCGATAAAGCCTTGAGAGAGGGAAACAATATTCTCTGGGAACTCGCTTTAGAAACCGCACTAAACAAACCTGATCGCAAAGAGTTTATCATCATGGCCAAGCGCCTGCAGAGCTCGCTGACAGAGACCAATCCCATTGGGGTTGAGTCCATCGACAAAGGTAGCTTGAGCTGGCGCGTCAGTCACAGCAAGGCTGGATTTACTGCACATTTCTCTAAAGCCGGCAATTTTGAAAGCCTTGATGTCGACGAGCTTCTCGGAAAAACGGAATAAATAACGCAAAAAACGGCAGCCACGAGACTGCCGTTTTTATTTAACCTCGACTGAGAATATCTAATAATTCCCGATCTAAACGATCGGGGTTTTGGTATTGGGGAAGATTTTCGTGTAATACCTCACCCACCGAATGAATTCCAAAATCGAGATTTTTAAAATTCCAATAAGAATATCCGATTTCATACTCTCTAAAAATGCAAAGTAATGTTTCAATCCAATGAAGTTGAGACTCTCTGTCTGCCCTAAGAAAAACCCCAAATTCATTGCAGGCCACAGAGTGTTTCGTCTGATCTCTAAAGTCGAGAACGGGTTTTAAAAATTCTCTCATTCGGCTCTCATCCCACTTTCCCAAATGCAGAGGCAATCGATTTTTGCTCTCGTGCAACACATGATAAGTGCCAGGAAATGTCGTGGACTGATGAAAATTGACATCATCGATCCACGTCGCCCGCTGGTGAGTGAAAAGCAAAGGCTCATACATATGAAAGCTGTATAAGACATTTGCGTCGGGAACTCTAACCAATTCGGGAAAAGTGCTGGGGTGATTCCATTTGTTACTGCCTATGACAATGGTGTTCTCGGGAGCGAATTTTCGAATCAGTTCCCAAAATTCCATCACCACTTTGTTCCACTGCTCATTGTGCACCGCCACGGGTTCATTGAGAATTTCGAGTAAAATTCCTCGGTCTTTTCCGTAGCGTTCGGCCAGAAAAGCCCAAATACTTAAGGCATCCTCTCGGCAGCGGTGATCTGTAAAAAAAGGCTGATCTTGAGTGCTTCCCAAATGGAAATCATGACCTGGGCATTTGTGCAAATCAAAAATGACCTTTAAGCCCCGCTTGCGAATTTGCAGAATTTTTTCATCTAGCAATTCTAAGACTCGCATTTGAGGCTCAAGGGTCTGCAAATCAAAAAGATTGAAATAGTCGACAGGCAAACGCACGTGATTTGCCCCGCTAAGGGCAATCCAGTCTAGCTCTCGCTCAGTGATGAACGATTCATAGTGCTTTTCATTTCCGAGAAAAGTTTCTGGATCTTTCTCTTCAATACAATCGACTTGAGAGAACCATCCTCCTAAATTATATCCCAATAAGCGTGCCAAATGACCTCCATTGACCCAAAATCGAAAAATATCCCCTCATATTCTCCATTCAAAGAGGTCAACCATAGATAAATTGTCTTAATCTGAGAAGACAATTTTACATTTAACCTTAGGATCGGGGAATGCACCCTGAGAAAAATCATGATACAGAATTCATACCAGCACCTCCACTATAACTCCTTCAAAAAACAAAAGAGGGAATTTGCCGATTTGCACATGCATTCGGTCTTGAGTGATGGTGCCCTAACCATCAATGAACTCATTGACTTATCTGTACTTAAGAAACTCAAATGCATTTCTATCACCGACCACGACAACCTTGATAGCTATGAAATCGGAAAAGAATACGCTCAAGATAAAGGTATTGAGTTGATTCCTGGAATCGAAATTTCAGCGGTGCACGAAGGCAAAGATATCCATGTATTGGGTTATTTCTTTGATGTTCACAACCTCGCTCTCAATATGGAGCTCGCCGAGCAAGTAAAAAATCGCCAACAACGGGTGCGTCAGATTCTCAAAAAACTCGAAAAACTGGGTATTTGTATTTCGATGGAGAAAGTCTCGCAAATTGCCGGTGGGGGGGTTATGGGCAGACCTCATATTGCCCAAGCCATGCTCGAAGAAGAATACGTGAACTCGTTTACCGAGGCCTTCAGCGAATATCTCGGCGAAACCGGCCAAGCCTTTGTTGAAAAAAAAGGTCTTTCTGTCGAACAAGCTATCGAACTGATCCGCAGGGCCGGAGGTATTTCAGTCCTCGCACATCCTCTAAAATCGGGAATTACAACTCTCATCGACCACATGTCAGAGTGTGGGCTTGGAGGAATCGAAACCTATTGTCATGGTCAAAAGGGAAGCTTAGGTCGCCTTTACAGAGATTATGCTCGCAAACACGAGCTGATTTGTTCTGGGGGATCAGACTTTCACCATTCCAGTCACGGCAACTACACTCTAGGCTCTTTAAAAATGCCCATCACCGTAGTTCACGAACTCAAAAAAAAATTAGAGACTCAAAAGAGCACTTGGTTCTAAGCGTCTCCACCCAAAGAAGAAACATGCAAGAAATCTCAGAAGAAAACCAAATCCCCGAAGTCGAACTCCACAGCACTCCGACAGACGAAACCCCCTCAGACAACAACCTCTACATCAATGAAGACCGAGTTGAAATTATTGAGCCAGAAAGCCCTTTGCCCAATGCTGAGTTTTCAACATTGTCTCCCGAATTTCAAGATGTTTTAAAGGGGCTCGGATGGGATGATTTAACCTTAGTTCAAAAAAAAGCGATCCCTTATATGAGACAAGGGATGGATATGATGATCCAATCAAAAACGGGTTCGGGCAAAACCGGCGCTTTTTTAATCCCCCTTATTGAAATCATAGAACCCACGGTTGCTCAGCCTCAAGCGCTGATTTTAGTTCCCACTCGAGAACTGGCCATTCAAGTGGAAAAGGAAACTCAAAAACTGGGTGTCGTCAAAAACTTACGTTCTGTCGCCCTCTATGGTGGAGTTAAATACCAATCTCAAATTGACGCCCTAAAAAACGGTGTGCATCTCATCATTGCCACTCCGGGTCGCTTAATTGACCACCTGCAACGGGGCAATGTCAATTTTGGATGTGTTCGCGATCTCGTCATGGACGAAGCCGACGAAATGCTTTCTATGGGCTTTTACGAAGATATGAAACGGATTTTGCGCTATTTGCCTAAGCAGTTTTGCGCCACCATGTTTAGCGCCACCATTCCCGAATCGGTAAAAAGTCTGAGCCGAGAATTTCAATCAAATCAAAGGCAGTTTTTGGGAATTCGCACTAAGGATGAAGGAACAAATACACTCGACCACTATTACACCGTCGTTGACCCTCTCGAAAAAGACCAAGCCATATTAAGACTTCTCGAGTCTGAAAACCCCGAATCGGCGATTCTCTTTTGCAACATGAAAAAAGACGTGGCTTACATTTACGATTTTCTCGCCGCTCGAGGTTTTAACGTCGGTGCATTGAGTGGCGATATCAATCAAGCTCAGCGCCAAAAAACACTCACGGCTTTTAGAGAGAAAAAACTGCGTATTTTGATTGCAACGGATGTCGCCGCCCGAGGAATCGACATTTCTCATGTCACCCACGTGCTGATTCACGACCACCCCGAAGACAATGAAGTTTACGTGCACCGCGCAGGGCGAACCGCAAGGGCCGGTCGCAAAGGCAAAGCCATTTCTGTAGTGAGCTCACTCGAAGAACTCGATCTTAAAAAGACCGCTCAACTCTTTAACATTGATTTCACTAAAATTGACCTTCCCGCAGAAAAAGACATCTTAGAAAACATGTCTCAATACTTTGTCGAAGCTCTTGAACAACACAAGAGAAAACTCAAGCCCATTGAGTTGAAGCTAGCTCAAAAGATGAATCCACTTCTCGACAAATTGCTCGAAGACGATGAGCATCGTCAGGCGCTCAATATTTTGTTGCACGACTTCTACAAAACGAGGATTTTAAAATAATGGCCATTCGAGTCAAAGGAAAAAAAGAAATTGAACACATGCGCAACGCCTGCTTTCTCGCTGCAGAAACTCTGTATAAAGCGGGAAAAATGGTCGAGCCTGGCGTGACGCTCAATGAAATTGATCAATTTGTCTACGACTATACCATTGCAAATGACGCTTATCCCGCCCCCCTTAATTACCACGGTTTTCCCAAATCCGTTTGCACATCGGTCAATGACTGTGTAACCCATGGAATTCCCAGCGACTACAAACTCAAAGAAGGAGACATCGTCAATATCGACGTCACTTCTCGATTAAATGGCTATCACGGAGACACCTCGAAAACCTACCTCGTTGGCCAAGTCAGCGCAGAAGCCCAACGCATTACTCAAGCCGCTGAAGAATCTATGTGGAGAGGGATTCGCGCGGTAAAAATCGGCGGGCGCTTTGGCGATATTGGTGCCGCCATTGAAGACTACGCCGACGAAGTTGGCTATTCTGTCGTTCGAGACTACTGTGGACACGGTATCGGTCGAGGGTTTCACGAAGATCCCCTCGTTTTACACTACAGAACGAATCGCCCCGGAGAACGTATTGCCCCAGGAATGTGTTTTACCATTGAACCCATGTTAAACGAGGGGACTCACCGCATAAAAACCCTGCCCGACAAATGGACAGTATTGACTGCGGATGGCAAGCTCTCTGCTCAATTTGAACACACCTTAGCCATTACGGACAAGGGCGTTGAAGTGCTCACCGATATTTCATTTGATTAAAGAGCATTTCTAAAACTTTTTCACTCCTTTTCTACACTTCACCCCCTCAGCTAAAACTGTGGGGGTGTTCTTTTTTTAAACTGATCCAGCCCGTTCGGCAAACAATCAGATGATCCAGAACCTGAATCCCCATTAAATTTCCTGCTCGAGCAAGACGGCTCGTAATATTTAAGTCAGCTGTCGAAGCCTCGAGACGTCCACTTGGATGATTATGAGCGAAAATGACGGCTGTCGCATTATCATTTACCGCTTGTCTAAAAGCTTCTCGAGGATGAATAGGCGTTTGATTCACGAGCCCCTTCGTTAGCCGATGAACCTCGACTGGGTAATTATCTGAGTCAAGGGTCACACAAACAAACTCTTCGTGGTCTAAATTTTTCAGAAAACTTAAACGCGGGAGTAAATCTGAAGGAGATTCGATGCGATTTTGCTGATATCTAAATAGGAATCGCCCCGAAAGCTCTACACATGCTAAAATTTTTGCGGATTTTACGGGACCTAAGCCTGATATTTCTAAAAGTTGTTCCATTTTAGGAGGACTTTTTAGACGTTCTAACATTGACGCAATTTCTTTCGAAAGCTCTATGACCCCCTTTTTTGCCGAGCCGCTCCCCAAAACCAGCGCAATAAGTTCATAATTCTCTAAATTTCTTGCAGTTTTATCCCGAATCATTTTTTCAAATGGCATATTATCCGAATTTATTCGTCTTTTTAACGCAGAGACCATGACTTTAGATAAATCTTCATCATCAAATGCAATATTTTCCAGCACGATTTCACCACCTAATCAAACTTATAGCTATTTAGACGATTTTTTAATAAATTTTGTACAATAATTTTCAACAGGATTCCAAAAATGAGCGGAAAAACCCTAAATGGAGCCGAAGTTATTGTCGAATGCTTAAAAAGACAGGGTGTTGAGTACATATTTGCTTACCCCGGCGGAGCGGCAATCCCTATTTTTGATGCACTTGTCGATTCACCTATCAAAATGATTTTAACTCGACACGAACAAGGGGCTACCCACATGGCAGATGGCTATGCCCGCGCTACCGGTAAACCCGGTGTCGTTTTAGTGACTTCGGGTCCTGGGGCTACAAATACCTTAACAGGGATCTACACCTCTCAAATGGACTCCGTCCCCCTTATCGTTATCTGTGGGCAGACCATCAGCCCCATGCTTGGTAAAGACGCCTTTCAAGAATGCGACATTAGCGGCATGAGTTTCGCCTGTGTCAAACATTCTTATCTCATCAAAGACCCCAATGCCATTCCTAACATTATGGCTGAGAGTTTTCACATTTCGACGACTGGGCGCCCTGGTCCCGTTCTTATTGATGTGCCTAAAGACATTTCATCAGCACCTTGTAAAGCGCCTTTTGTCGACAGAGTTGAGCTTCCCGGCTATAAAATTCCCGGCAAAGGCAACCGAGAAGAAATCATCAAAGCCGCCGAATTGCTCGCCCAATCCAAGCGCCCCCTTCTTTTGGCGGGGCACGGGGTTATTATATCTAAGGCTCACCGCCAGATTAAAGAGTTAGCCGAAAAGCTACAGGCCCCTGTTGTCAATACCTTATTGGGTTTAGGAGGTTTTCCTGGCAATCATAAGTTGAGTTTAGGCATGTTGGGAATGCACGGCACCGCTTATGCCAACAAGGCGGTCGACTCTTGTGATCTCATTTTTAGCATCGGATCGCGCTGGGATGACCGCATTACAGGCAAGCTTGACGAATTTTGTTCGAATGCTAAAAAGATTCATCTCGATATCGATATTGCCGAATTCAATAAGATCGTTATGCCCGATGTCTGTTTGCATGGAGATGCCAAAATGGTTCTCGAAGAGCTCAACCCTATGGTCGACAAGCTAGACACCAAAGAATGGTTAAAAGACATTGAAGGATGGAAAAAGAAATATCCCCTCAAATACAAAAAGCAGGGTGGCCTAAAAATGCAGCACGTCATTGACGAACTGTATAAGCAAACACAAGGCAAAGCCGTACTCACTGCCGACGTCGGGCAGCATCAAATGTGGACGGCTCAGTTTTACCGTTTCGAAAGACCCAATCAATGGATCAACAGCGGGGGAGCAGGAACAATGGGCTACGGATTTCCTGCAGCGATTGGAGCCGCCCTCGGTCAAGACGAATACCCCGTTTGCGCGATCGTCGGTGACGGTGGTTTTCAAATGACCAGCATGGAACTTTCTACTGCTGCGATCAATAAACTCCC
>JBNKYI010000047.1:0-11055 GCA_050300815.1 Fibrobacterales bacterium | reverse complement strand
TAGCCGCAATAGCTATCGATGTTTTTTATTTAACCTATATCTTAACCAAAGACGACCCAGATCTAGACTATGGTCACTATATGGTTAATCCTTGGACGCTTGCGGTTAATGGCTATACTGCCATGATCGGTACGAAATACCAGCACGAACTCTCTCAGGCCAGTGAAAACTTTGGCGACCCCGATTTTGATGGAGGGGGCAAAGGTCGCTCTTGGCACCCCATGGCTAATATGTGGCTTGTGCAAGACCACGGTGGCGCGAGCAGATACATGCTGCAAATGGATACCATTCAAAGAGGAGATACCCTTTATTATGCCTACACTCCTTTTTCTAAAGATGATTTTAGACAAATCATTTACGCCGATGTAAGGCCATTTCAACATTATGGCTCTTTAATTCAAAAGATTAGTGAGTTTAACGATAAAATTTCATCAGCTCAAAATGAGCGTCTTATTGATTCATTAAAAGTAGAGAATTACAAGGATTCTTTGGCTCATTATCAAAGCTTGCTGAGTCAGTATCAAATTGATAATCCTTATCCTGTCGAAGATATAAAAAACGCTAAAGGTGACTTTTATATCGTCAAAGAGCCTAGTGGCAGCACGGCTATTTTTTCAGCCCTAGGCATAGACTCTAAACGCAATGACGAAAAAGATCCTTATGAAACCTATTGGGCATTTCCAACTCTTATGCTCAGCAAAAATAGAGACTCAGTTAAGGTCACTCGAAATGAAAAATTGCAGATCACTTCTCTTGAGCACGTCTCTCATTTGGGTAAAAATGATCCCCGCAAAATTGTGGTTGAACGCTCGGGAGATATTGAAACCATCACAGTGCAGGCAAATGGTCAGGTGTGGAGTGAAAAAGAATACACCTTTGCAGATCATGCCTTTAGGCCTGTTAAAAAAAGATACTACACCACCTTAGAAGGCATTGCTCCGGGAACAACCCTTACTGGCCCTGAGATTGCGCCAGACGCCGTGGGAGAATACACCTTTGAGAATACTCCTGCAATCAAAACAATAATGAGCCCTCAAGGCAGGGGAATAAATACACAAAGTGAGGTAAGGTATTATCATGAATTAACGGTAAACACCCGCAAAACGCGGGTGGTCACTCAAATAAGAGAAAAGAAGAACGACAGCGAGTATCTCACCAGCAAATACGAATACAATAGCGGCAATCTCGTGGCTATTGATGAGCCTAATGGCTCTCGTCATGAGTTTGAATTTGATCCTGTAGATGCGAAAAGTAAAAAGCTCTCTTTTGATGGCTTTGTGCACAAGCACACTCACTTTGCAGACTCTGATAAAAAGACACGGCTCATCGAAGAATATGCCTATTATGGTTGGAATGATCTTGAGAGCCCCTTTATGCACACCACTCTTAGAAAAACCCTTGAGCTTACTGCTGAAAATGGAAATATAGTCGGTGACCCAGTGCAAGAAGACTATCGCTTTGCTTTGCAATCTGATACGATAGAGGTGAATGAGGGCGGGCATATTTATAGTCATGCGACTAACCGAACAATACCCGTAAGCTCAGTTGTTGGGGCAGATGGAACTCCTTATGCAACGTCTTATGCTTATGATAATGATCGCTTGACATTAAAAAAGGAAAAAGTTGGGTTTGATAAACAACTCCCTATTATTACCCTCTATACTTATGATGACTTTGGCAATGAATTGTTGTCTATAAAGAATCCAACTTTTTTATTAGGCACAGATGCCTACTTTCAATTAAATAAGAGTGATAGCGCGGCATTTGATAAAATCAGTCAAAAGATTTTAGATGGAACTCTTGATTTAGATATACAAGCTATGAAAGACAGTTTGAAGTCCTCTAACATTGATCCGAGTTCATTTGAAACATTAGACCTTATTCAACTGTCTTTATACTTTCCTCAACTCGGTAATGGTTTTTGGCGAGACTCACTTGTTGAGGGCGATAGTCTAGCTGTTCGTGTAGCCAACAAGGCCTTATTTAAACCTTTTGGTCGTTATAATGTCAATACCAAAATAGCCGAGGGCTTTATGCGCAAAGAAAGCGAAGTGCAACCCGGGCAGTCAAGGTTTGTGATGCATCTAACCGCCAATGATTCGGATTATGCTCGCCCTCTTATGAAGCTTACGATTTTAGGTGATTCGGCTAATATCGACACGATCACCACCCAAATCTTTGAGTATGACGATCAAAATAACCCTTGGCAACCCAGCGTGATTAAAACATTGATCGATACCATCGGGGGAAATAAATATAGCGCTCAACGCATCGTTTGGGATGGTCAGTTTGGGATTTATCCTGCTAAGGTCTATGCTTTTAACAAGTCGTTTACGGAAGATGAGGCGGTAGATGCCAGCAGCCCTTATGTGACCACTTATGTCTATGATGATCTAGGTCGTGAAATCTCAAACACCGATTGGTTAGGCGCGACCACCACCACGAGTTATGATCTTTTAAATCGGCCCACCAAGGTGAGCTACGCCGATGGCACTTTTGACTCGACCTTTTATCAAGATACTCCAACAAATGGTGAGCTTTTAGTGAAGCAAATCGATCGATTGGGAATCAAGACGACGGCTAAGTTTGATGGGCTCGGGCGTATTCATGCGGTAGATGTGACCGATAAGGCGGGAGTTGAGACCTTGTCTTCTGAATACCTTATAAATGTGCACGGCAAAGTGGCTTATCACAAAGATTTTGAGGGGATTGAAACCTCTCAGGGATTTGATAAGCTGGGGCGTCTCACTTCTTCTACACAAACCAAAGACGGTTTTGATCTGACCACAAGGTATAGTTATGATGATAGCAAGCGCACAGTGACGGTGATTGACCCGAGAAATATTGAAACGACGGTACGTTACAATTCCCTTGGCTTTATGATGGAAGAATCAAGGGCGATTAACGACACCGTCAATGCGGTTACCAAGTGGGAGCGCGATTCTTTTGGTAATATGGTTCGCCTAATAAATCCTGAAGGTCAGGTTGAAGATCATTTTTACAACTGGCAAAATTTGCCTGATTCATCGCTTTTTCCCGATCGTTTTAACACCAGCGCTCGCTATGATTTTAGAGGCCTCGCCACAAGTTCTAAACTGGGCAATTCACTTAGTCAAAGTGAGCAGGCTTTAAATTATGACGCACTGGGACGTTTAGTTTCATCTCGATGGGAGGGCGCTGATTCTATTACGCTCTCGGCTAATGACTCACTGGTTTATGATTTAACAGGTGCCGATGGCACGCCTAAGTTGGGTCAACTCATGCAGTCTCGTCGAGGCGATGGCACTCAAGTTAATTTTGATTACAACAAATTGGGATCACTTACAAAACGTCAAATAAATAACCCAAATATCAATTATGATGAAACCATGAGATGGTCTTATCTACCTGGCCAGGTGGTGGATTCGGTTTACATGCCTCAAGGGGCACTACTCGCTAATAAATACGATGATTTCTTTCGCTTAAAAGAATTGGTTTTTGGAGTTCCTGGCATTCCTAGTATTGAAGGAACTTCTCCTGTCTACAAATCTCTTGTTAAAGAGATCACTTATGAGGGCATGGATCGCTTAAAAGGCTTTAGACACGGCAATGAGGTCTTGCACGAGTTCTCTTATGAAGACAACCGCAATTGGTTAAAATCGCACACTGCATCACTTGGTGGTAACCCCATCTACTTGCAAAGCTATCAGTACGACAAGGCGGGGCAGATAATAAGCATACAGCACCACGATGGTGAAGCGGCCAGCTACACCTATGACGGCCTCGATCGCCTAAAATCGGTGGCTTACCCCACCGGCAATGTTGGCGGAAACCGCGCAGGGAATTATGTTTATGAAATGGACAACAACGGCAACCGCACTTCTTTTAGTCATGATTTTGGTGAGCTCACTCATCAGTATGCTGATGGAACGAACTTGCTCACTCGAGTGATTGATGGCAGTGGCCTTGTTCATCGTTATGCCTATGATCATCGCGGTAACCGAAAAGCTGAGGCAACGTTTAAAGATACGCTTTCTAATGACACCATTAGCTTAAAGGTTTATCGCTTTAATCCAAAGAATGAATTACGTGAATTTGATCATATAGAATACGCAAGCAAAGACACCACAAAGTACCGATTTTATTACGATGAAACAGGGCGCCGTATCTCGACTGAAACTTTTAGCGACACAGGCTGGGTGATGCTCGGTAAGCAGTTTTGGGATGGTGTGAATGTAGTTTATACCGAAGATGAGCAAGGTAACAAAGCTTGGCATCCGCTAGTGGGTCTGCAAAGAGTTGCAGAAGTTAAACAAGATACTTCTGGGGCTAATGAGGTATTGTATTTAACCACCGATCATTTAGGATCGGTGACGCAGATTCATGATTCTTTAGGTCAAAGGATTGGTTCATACCGCACAGGGCCTTATGGCAATATTGAACGGCAGTTTGGAGTGCAGGCGGCGTTTACTTATACCGGTAAGGGGTTTGATAATGTATTGGGGGGTTATGACTTTGGCAAACGATATTATGACCCGTTAACAAGTAGTTGGATCGGGAGAGATCCGATGAATGAATTTTTTAGCCCTTATCTCTATGTATCTGCAAACCCTATATCTGGCGTTGATCCTGATGGAATGGAAGAGGCTGAAGTTTTCAATTCGAATAATGAGGCCTATGCCTGTTATGAGGGCCTTGGTGATGGTAACAATCCTTGGTATGAAGGTCATGTCAATGATTTAGGTAATGGTAATTTTAAAATTAATGCGGATCCTGTTCTAATAGGCATGGCTCAAAATGAATACCTAGATCAATTGACAATGAATTTTGGGATTGGTGCAAGCTATTTAAATGAGCCGGGAGTTCAGTCTGCTGATTTAGATATTATTGGTGGGGCTTTTGCTGCTGTAGCTAAAATAAGAGGGGCTTTTGCCGCTAGGTCAAGCACTAAAATGACAACCGTTGGTAGATGGATGTCTAAAGGAGAGTATGCTGCAATGAAAAATGGTACTACTGTACTTGAAGGTGCAGGGGGGCAGACATTTGTTACAACTGGAGGTTCTCATGTATATTCAAGTGCTTCTAAAGGTTCTATTTATGTCGAATTCCAAGTTCCAACCAACAGTTTATTGCCAGGAGGAAAAACAGGCTGGTATAAGATGCTTGGACCAAATGCAGGTAAATCACAGCAGTATTTATTGCAAAAGCAAGGAGGAAGCTTATTGCCTCCATATCAAAATTTAACATCACCGATGTTGATTAAGTAGGGGATATGAGAAAAGATATTGAATGGTTTAAGAATAAAGTTGAGCCTATTTTAAATGGGTTCAAACTAGAATATTCATTTTTTGAGAATGGTGATTTTGGAAATCTTAATCGAGTTGAGTTTGAAGGCAATGGCAAAGGAGGAAATGTCGATTTCTGGGAAAAAGACTGGTTAGAAATCCATCTTTATGATTATAACAAGGATGAAGAATTAATTCATGTCCTTTTAGAACCATCCCAAAAAGAAGAGAAAGAAAAAGCTCTCCACGAGTTACAAAGTAATTTAGTGATATAGAATGACAAAAACCGATGATTACAAGGCTTTGTTGCTTAGTAGCTTTTTGTATATCTGATAGTTTTCATTGTCGAAACAAACAAATATTACCTTTTCTAATTGCGAGTCGTATTTAACAATATCAATAGCCTTTATCGCAATTTCTGCAGCTTTATCTTTTGGGAAACGGTAAATACCTGTACTGATGTTCGGGAATGCAATTGAACGAACTTGATTTTGTTTTGCTAATGCTAAACTATTTTCATAAGCCAAATGCAATAGTTTCACTTCGTTTTTGTTTCCATTGTTCCAAACAGGACCAACTGTATGTATGACATACTTAGCATGAAGATTACCGGCTGTTGTAATAACAGCCTCGCCAACTTTGCATTTACCTTGTTTGTTTCTGATTCTTTGACAGTCCTCTAAAATTGCTTTACCACCTGCTCTATGAATAGCACCATCAACGCCGCCACCGCCCAATAATGAACTATTAGCAGCATTTACAATCGCATCCACTTTAACTTTGGTAATATCACCTTGTATTAACTCAATTTTCATGAGCCGTATGATTGCTTAGCTGTTACACACTTATTTAACATCATATCTTCAACCAAATTCCTCATTGTTTAATTTTCACTAAATTGATTCATTTCCGCTTCTGGCGGAATTTCACCCTTCGGGCTGTCATCTGCGCTGCACAGTCCAAATTGATCGCTTGCTGACGGTACTTCTAGAGAAAAATTTCTCAAAAAAACAGCCCATTGCGATCAGATAGGCAGGATAATATTTAAGTTCTAGCTACGATGAGACAGGCACAAAAATTATTCATTTCCCCAAAGCTTTAGTCTGCTTAAGTATAGCCCGCTGATCAGCAGGCTTTAATTTTTGAAAAGCCTCAAGCATTTGTTTTTCTCTCGTGTTGTGCGCAACACGAGGAGCTTCTTCATCTCGTTTTGTAACACCTAAAAGTTCATCGAGTTCAATTTTTAGAACCTTGGCAATTTCAGGGAGTTTGTCCACTGAGGGCTTGCGCAAATTGCGCTCATAGTTTGTTATAACTTTTTGCGACGTGCCAAGTAGCTCGGCCAGTTCGATTTGGGTGAGTCCGATTTTTTTGCGACTTTCTCGCATGATGTTACCAATATTCATACATAAAATTTAGTACGACTTTTCGTCGCACCTTGACAAATACCACAGAGTGTGGTAAATTAATAATACGACAAAAAGTGGTTTTTTACCCTTGACAACTTTTTCAACCCCCAGAGAAAATCATGAGAGAAACCCTAGAGACCCCAGATTTGTTTAAAAGCGCCTCGCTTCTGTGCAGTGGCGCTCGACTTGTTAAAACTCGTCACGAGGGGCGCAGTGTCTACTTCGTGCTTTACGGCGAGCATCTAAGTATAGACGAGTTTAACTACAAAAGGGGTTCTCTTAGAATCAACCCCTTAGAATTTAGAGTTCACCTTAACCGCCTAAGAGATCTAATCAAGGCAGGCCCTTTGATAAAGTCAAGCGGGGCCTCTTTCAACCATTAACAGAGACAAAAAGAGAGACACATGATACCAGAACCCGAGATTGAGGCACTAAAGTCTCAAGTAGACTTTCTTTACCTTTTAAAAACTTATGGCTTTAAGCCCATTAAAAAAGGCAAAGACTTTTTTATAAACTGCCCCTTTCACAAAGATGACAAACCCAGCCTGAGCATAGACCCCGCCAAAAACCTCTACCACTGCTTTGGCTGTGGGGCCAAAGGCAATGCGATACAATTTGTGCAAAATCATGAGGGCCTTAGCTTTGGTGAGGCAGTGGCTAAGGTTAAAAAAGAGGTTAATGTTTCAAATATTTTAAAAGACCCTTCAAAAGAATCTTTAAGAGATAACCCAAAAGAAAATTTGCCGACCTTTAAAAGAGATCTTCTTTTAAAGCAAGTCTTTGAGTCAATGCAAAAGAGTTTTAAGAAAAGCAGTGTGGCCAAAGAGTACTTGCAAAAAACAAGAGGCATTAAGTATCTAGAGCAAATAGAAGTGGGCTTTTGCCCTAAAGATTTTGGCAAAAGATTATCAGCCAAAACCAGAGATGATCTTAAAACTTTGGGCCTTCTAAATTTAAAAGGTCAGGCCTTTTTTTCAGATTGTGTGGTGTTTGCCCTTAAAGACAACAAGGGGCAAATACAAAGTCTTTATGGTCGCTCTTGCTTTAGCTCATCAGGAGGGCACTACTATTTGCCAGGCAAAAGAGAAGGTCTTTTCTTTAGCCGCTCTAAAGAGTCAGCTAAAGACGCTGACTCACTTATCTTAGTTGAAAGTGTCATTGATGCCTTAACCTTAATAGACAATGGTTTTTTAAATGTGCTATCACTTTATGGGGTCAATGGTTTTAGTGATCTTCACAAAGAGTTTATAGCACAAGGAGCATTTAAAGAAATTTATCTCTTGCTCGATGGAGACAGGGCCGGCCGCGAAGCCAGTCATCGACTAGCTTCTTGCTTAAATGAGATTAATAAAAATTTAAACATACACCCTCTCTCTTTACCCGAAGGTGAAGACCCCAACTCTTATATAAAAACAAAAGAAGGAGTCAATTGGTTAGAGTCTAATTTAAATCTCAAGACTTGTAACCCTTGTGGTTCTTCTTTATCTGCCTGTGCTCTTATATCCGAAGAAGAAGGGTACCGTTTAATAGGTGATGAGGTAATCTATAGCTTGCAAGGTTTGCAGTTACACGGTTTTGACAAACTGCGCCTCACCCTTAGAGTACACCTCAAAGAAAGAGAAGATCTGTTTTATATCGACACACTTGACCTTTACAGCTCAAGGCAAAGAAGCCGCTTTTGCGAAGAAGCCGCCTTAGAGCTTGGCATTAAAGAAGAAAGCCTTGAGCTTAAGGGGCTTATCCCTCTTTTAGAACGCGAGCGGCTAAAGAAAAAAAGCTCTGGCCCCTTAAAGCGAGAGCTTAGCGTTAAAGAAAAGCAAGAAGCCTTAAAAGCCCTTAAAGACAAGGGCTTAATTCGAAACCTTTTAAGAGATTTTGAAGTGTGTGGCATGGTGGGTGAAGAAAAAGCAAAACTTTTAGGTTATCTCGGCACGATCTCAAGATTTTTAGATAAACCTCTCGGGGTTTTAATCATCTCTCGCAGTGGAGCTGGCAAGACCACCCTACAAGAGGCTTTTTGCAACTTCGTGCCCGAAGAAGACCTCAATAAATACTCTCGTATTTCTGAGAAGGTTCTTTTTTATAAAGGCGAAGAAGGTCTTAAGCACAAGGTTCTTGCTATTGAAGAAGAAGAGGGCATGAACGAAGCGACTTACAGTATTAGAACGCTACAGTCTAGCCAAATGCTCTCAAGTATCACCACTCGTAATGATCCCAAAAGTGGAGTGATGAGCGCCGAAGAATATACGGTTAAAGGGCCTGTTTTTATAGTGATCTCAACAACCAACCCCGAGGCCTTAGACTATGAGACTCGCAACCGCTTTATTATTCTCACAATCGATGAAAGTAAATCTCAAACGAAGAAAATATTAGACTCGCTAAAAACCTCTTATACCTTAGAGGGTTTAAAAAAAGACACTCAAAAAGAAGAGGTTTTTAAGCGTTGTCGCAACATGCAACGCCTGCTTAGGCCCTTAAAGGTGGTCAACCCCTTTGCCAGCACTCTTGATTACCCTTCAAATCGATTGCAGATGAGAAGAGAGTTTAAAAAGTATATGACCTTAATCAACGCGATAGCCCTGCTTCATCAATACCAAAGAGAGATCAAAGAAGAAGAGGGTGTCTCTTATATCGAGGTTGAGCCTTCAGATATAGCCCTTGCCAATGAACTGGTTTTAGAGTTTTTCCCCAACTCTAGTGATGATATGGCTCCTCATACCAGAAACTTCTCTCAAGAGCTTATGGCCCTTATTGAAAGCAAAGGGGGCGATGTGAAGTTTACCAGAAAAGAAGTGCGCGACTTTAGTGGCTGGAGTGATTGGAGCATCAGAAAAGCCTTAGAGCAATTAGAACAGCTTGAATACATAAGGCGAGCCAGTGGCAAAAATGGCAGTGTGATCACCTATGAAATGCTAGTAGACCCTCGAACAGATAAAAGACAAGAACTTCTTTTAAGTGAGGTGAGTCAACTAGAAAGGGGTCTCAAAGCAGTCCATCGAGAGCAATCAAGTCTGCAAAGTGTCTGAATTGTCGATTTTTGTACAAGCTTGTGAGACCTTGTGAGCACCTTGTGAGGTTTTCTCACAAGGTCAAAGTCAATTGGCACAAGGGCTAGCGGTCGATTTTGTCGACCTTGTGAGCTTGTGCGGGGGCCTTATAGGGTAAAAAAAAAATAAAACAAAAAGAAAGGATGATTAAAAAGATGAATCTTCACTTTGAAATCTTGTTAGAGGAGTTTAAAGAATGGCTTTTTTTACAAAGCAAAGCTAAGCGAACCATCAAAGAATATCCTTTCTACGCAGAAAAGTTTTTGCTGTTTTTAGAAGAAGAAAAAGTCTTTGAGGTGCAACAAATAACGCCGCAGCATATCGCCTCTTATCACAGTTTCTTACTAGAAAAAGAATACGCAGGCCAGCCTTTAAGCATCTCAACAGTAAGAAACAGACTTGTTCAACTGCGCACTTTCTTTCGTTTTCTTTTTGATTGCGAAAAGATCTATATCGACCCAATGGCTCATTATAAGCTGCCTAAATTTGTTAAGCACCTTCCTCGCAATATCCCCGAGGTCTGGCAGATCTCTAAAATTTTAAAAGCGGTTGATTTCAATACACCTTTAGGTATTAGAGACTGGGTAATCGTCGTTCTTTTATACGGCAGTGGTCTTCGCAGTGAAGAGCTTCGCTATCTAAAACTCGATCAAGTTCGTTTAAAGAGTGGCGATGTTTTAGTCTTTGGCAAAGGGGGCAAAGAAGCGGTGGTTCCTCTAACCTTAGGCTGTCAAAAAGCCTTAAGCGGCTATCTTCTCTTTAGCCGCCCTCATCTTTTAAAAGGGAACAAGGGGGCTCCTTTATACAAAGGTGAAGACTCAGGTAATTTTGTTTTTTTAAGTAAGAATGGCAGGCGTTTAAGCTCTGCTAATTTAAGAGATTTATTGCACCGCCTTTGTCATAAGGCGGGTTTAGAAACAAGCTTTAGCGCTCATAGCTTTCGCCATGCCTGTGCGACTCATCTTCTTCGAAATGGCGCCGATCTAAGACATATTCAAAAGCTACTGCGCCATGAAGACTTAAACACCACTCAGATTTATACTAAGGTCGATGTTGAAGACCTCAAAGAGGCGCAAAAAAAATACCATCCCTTAGAAAACCTCAAACAAAAACGAAACAAATGAATCCTGAAATATTTACCGAATACTTAGAAGAGCTAAAGCTTAGATGCTCTAGAGATCATTTTAAACACATTGAATATTTGTTAAAAAATTATGCTAGAGATTTTGGATTTTCATTTGAAGAAGAAGACCTTAGGCGTTGGAAATTAAAAGAAATGCAAAAAGGTCTGCGCCCTTTAACACTCTACGCTAAAGTAAATCGCCTTCATCTCTT
>JBNKYI010000046.1:0-11392 GCA_050300815.1 Fibrobacterales bacterium | reverse complement strand
GGCCTGTGGGGACAGCAAGGCCAGCGGGAGCTGGCTGGGCCAAAGGCCGAGTGGGCCGCAAGGTCGGCCGGGCCGAAAGTGAAGAAAAGAAATTTCTGAATTAAAAATTGGATTTTTGAATTTACCAAGGCTTTGGAAATTTGTAGAAGGAGATTTAGGAGGAATTTTGACATGAGGATTTTTCCTTAATTCTTCTAGGCTTCTCAAGGATTTTAGAAAAATATAATATGCCATGCCATGCAATGCATCCTATGCAAGATTTATTTTTAGAAGGTTTTTCATATGTACTATAATTTGATATGCATTTTATATGCACTCCTATGTGGACAAAATTTTATTCTTGTAAAAAGTGGGTGTTACAAAAAGGAAAAGAAAATTCTAGAGAGTTTGTGTGGCAAATAATCATGGTTGATGGAGAATGGTGTAGTGAATGGGTGTAAGAAAGGGAAAAGTCAAGGAATAGAAGGTAGTGCAAATGCAAATGATGTGTGGGTATGGATGAGGCCACACATCGGATTTTGCACTATAGGAAAATGTGATCTCTTTTCTTTCTTTCTTTTGATAGAATCTCTCCCAACAGCTTGTAAATTTCATCCTTTTTTTTCTTTTCTCCTTTTGAAACATGGAGCTTCTTCATATGAGGTTTCACCTCTTTTTTCTCTTCCTTTTTCTCCTTTTCTCTCTTTCTCTTTTTTTCTTTTTTTTCTTGAGCATCAAAGAGGACACAAGAGCCCGTAAATCCCGTTTTGCCAATCGCCGTCGAGGGCCTTAATCGGCCCATAAACCGCTCTTGATTGCGCTCAAAACCCAAGGCCGTCTCAACCGATAAATCTGGAGTTTTATTTTGAAAGGCTCGATTCAATATTTCTCTAGACCAGAGTTTACTTTTTCCCTCTAAACCGAGCAACACTTCATCAATCACCCGACTGAGATCTTTTACCGTGCTAAACAAGCCCGCGCTTCCTGGGCAAATCTGAGATCTTAAAACACTCGCACTTTCGTCGTGCACCTCTCCCCAGATCACTCGATTCCTCCATAAATCCACTTCAGTGGGCACAATCTCACGGGGCTCGGCCCATTTTAAGGGATTAAAACCCGTACGTTTTAGGCCCAATGGTTCAAAAATCCAGTCTTGAGCCAACTGATGCAAAGGTTTTCTGCCGAGCCGCTCTAAGAGAATCCCCAACAACACCGACGTCGTATTGCAATACAAGTACTTCTTTCCTGGGGATTCGGGAAATTCCCATCGAAATATCTGAGAAAGAATTTCAGAGGCCGACAAATTTTTAAGTTGGGCCAGACTAAAAGAAAAATCTAGCGTATGAGTCAACAAGTGCTTGAGAGTGATCGCATCGGCATGGGCCATTTCTAATTCTGGAATCCACTCGCGAACAGAACTATCGAGCTGAAGCAAGCCTTGGTCTACAGCTTGTAAGGCTAACAGTCCCGTCGGAATGGATTTTGTCACTGAAGCGCAATCAAAAACCGTCTCTTCACCAATATCAAATCCACCTTGGTAATCCGTTTTTCCCCGACAAAAAAAGCGCCACTCTCCCCTATTTCTGATCCCCAAAGCCACTCCGCTGCACACTTCTTCGTCTATCGCTTTTCTTATCTGTTGTTCGATCATCCTCTCCATCCTGCAGCCTTATCTTTTTCAATCTCTTTAATGCCGATAAAGCTTGACTTTTATGAATATGAGTAGATACTATAACTAGTTAATTTTAACTTTCTTTTAAAATTTTAATCTCTGGATGCCTGTGAAAGATCGAATTGAAGAACTCGAAATGCAAAATGCCTTTTTGCAAAATCAACTCGAAGGAATCGAAGAAAATTTATCGGTTTTAAATAAAGAAAACTATTTGATTCGAGAAGAGCTTAAGGCTCTACGGGGAATTTTATCCCGATTGCAAGACCCTGATTACATTCAAGAAATTCTGCACAACGGATCTAACCGCTAGTTCGAGCATCTCGACTATCTTTAGGGAATGACTCTAAAGACCAATGCCCTCATTCGAGAAAAAAGCCCCTACCTGCAACAACACGCTCACAATCCCTTTGATTGGAAGCCTTGGAGCCCTGCCACTCTTAAACTTGCTCAAGAAAGCGAAAAACCCATTTTCCTTTCTATTGGATATTCGGCTTGCCACTGGTGCCACGTCATGGAAAATGAAAGTTTTACCAACGCAGAGCTCGCCGACTTTTTTAACGAACACTTCATTTGCATCAAAGTCGATCGCGAAGAACGCCCCGACCTCGATGCGATTTACATGAAGGCTTGCCAGGCCATCACCGGCCAAGGAGGATGGCCTCTCAACTGTTTCTTGACTCCCGAAGGCAAACCCTTTTTTGCCGCAACTTACCTCCCTCTCGAAGACCGCTATCAACGCCCCGGCATGTTTCGATTAGGAAGAGCCATTCAAGAACTGTGGGCAAATCGAAGAGACAAACTCATCAATGACTCTAACCAACTGATAAATGTGTTAGAGAGTTATCGTCCTGTTTTTTCAGAAAACACTTTTAAAATGCCTGAGCCCGGGTCGCTAGAGCATTCTGCTGTTGAACTCGAAAGTCGCTTTGACGCCAAATTTGGAGGCTTCGATCAGGCCCCCAAATTCCCCAATCCCCAAAATCTTTTGTACTTGCTTTATCGCTATCAGTTTCGAGCCGATGGCATGAAATACCAAGTCTTAAATCACACCTTAAATCAAATGGCTATGGGAGGGCTTTTCGACCACGTCGGCGGAGGATTTACCCGTTACACTATTGATGCCCAGTGGGAAATCCCTCACTTTGAAAAAATGATTTGGGACAACGCTTTTCTGCTTTTACTCTATGCCGAATCTGCCATTCAATTTGACAACCCCTTTTATCGCTACATCGCCGAAAGCACCGCCATGTATTTGCTGCGCGATCTTCGCTCAGATGAAGGGGGATTTTATACCGCAGAAGATGCGGATAGCGAAGGAAAAGAAGGGCGTTTTTACCTCTGGAAAATTTCTGAACTTCAAGAACTCTTCGGCGATCAATTCAATGAGTTTTCTTCACTTTTTAAAGTTTCTGCAGAAGGAAACTTTAACGACCCTCACCACCCCGAGCCAGGTTTCAACCACCTCACTCTAACAGCCGAGACTCGCCAGCGCCTTCTGCAAGGGGATACTACCACACTTCATCGCCTCACACACTTTCAAAAGCAACTCTTTGACAGACGACAACTGCGGCAGCGCCCCTTTCGCGATGAAAAAATTTTAACCGATGCCAGCGCCTATACGGCCATGGCCTTAGCCCGAGCAGCTCGTCTGCTCAACCAACCTTATTGGATAGAAGTCGCCGAAGAAACAATCAAGCGAATCATAGCTCAAATGGAGCAAGGTGACTTTTTTTATCATCGCCTTTGCGAAGGTGAAGTGGCCCACAAATCTCCTCTCGACGATTACGCCGCACTCATCTGGGCCTTAATTGAACTTTACCAAAGCACACTCAACTCAGACTATCTTAACGAGGCCATGCGTCTTGCTCAAAAGACACTCGAGCATTTTGGCAGTGAAGAAGGTTGGTTTTACTACACCTTAGCCCAACAAAAAGATCTTATCTTACGCTCTGTCGAAATCTACGACGGAGCTCAGCCCTCAGGCAACTCTGTAATGGCTTACAATCTCATTCGCCTTTATCAATTGACAGGAGATGCTCACTTTCTCAGTGTCTTCGAAAAGCAAATCAAAGCCCTGCATTCCTCTGTTTCTGAACATTGGTCTTCGCATTGTTTACTAATGATTGCTCTTGATCATTACTATCTAGGCGCTAACCAATTGACTTTTATTTCTCCTCAGCTCACCGAACGCGAAGACAAAGAGCGTTGGCTCTCTGAGGTTTCTGAACTCGCCGCACTCAAAGACATGCGTCTGCTCTTGCGCAGAGATCACCCAGATGTCAAATCCAGTGGTTTTGAACATTCTCCTTTGCAAAACGAGAAATACCTTTTTTGTAAAGGGCAATCCTGTTTTCCTCCCACTTCAGATTTTCAACTTTTAAAGGATCTCATTCTTGGAGTGGTTTGATCAATATGACGAAGAGGGGAATCTTCTGTCTCAGCAAGTGAGTCGCACAGAGGCACACACCCAAGGGATTTGGCATAAGACAATTCATCTTTGGTTGTGCAATGCCCAAGGAGAATTACTTTGGCAAAAACGCTCTCTCGCAAAAGATACCAATCCTGGTCTGTGGGATATTTCTGTTGCTGGCCACATCAGCGCAGGCCAGACTCCCGTTGAAGCCGCAATCAGAGAAACAAAAGAAGAAGCCGGAATACAAATTTCTGCAGAAAATCTCATTCATCTCTTCTCTGTTAAAAATGAGTTTAGAGATCCTCTAACTCAGGTTTTCGATCGCGAATTTCAAGAAGTTTTCTTTTATTCCCGCGCCGTCGAATTGCCTTTGACTATTCCAGACCCCCATGAAGTCAGCGAGTTTAGATTTCTCCCCTTAAGTCAATTGGTTGACCCCTCACAAGATTTTTTTCGCGTTGATCATTCTGAAGAATACTCAAAATTATATCACCGACTGATTTCTGCCAAAAATGAATCTACCGATTCTCCGTATTCGCTGTAAAAAGAATCTTCAAAATTCAAGCTCACATCTCGATGAAAAAGATTCCACAAAGAACCCATACTTTTTGACTCAACCCATTGGCACACTGCAAAAAAAGACCACTGATAGGCTCGTCGCACTTTTTCTTCAGTCTCAAGTTTTAAAAAAGGCAATTTCAATTCTTCTGCCGTTAAGTCTTCATCTGGCTTTTCGGGGCATGATTTTTCTTCGTTAAATTGCGCAAGACCTTCGTGAAACCAGCTTGGCGCATGGGGAAATCGCTCATCAATCATCGCATGGGTGATCTCGTGTAACGCTATATGAAAAAAGCGTTCTTTATCAACAACCGCCTTAATGGGTATTCTGATTTTTCCATCATAAAGAGCCTCAGCCCAACTCAAATCGTCATTCATCCCCGAATACCTAGGGTCATCATACAACACCACAGGTACCCTTTGGGCCGGATACCAATCATAGCGCGAACGAATTTTTTCTAATGCTTTTTCTAAATCGCCAAACTGGTCTTCGGCTAAGGCCACTACACTTTCTTCTGTCTGAAGCAAAAAATGGGTTGAGCTATGCGCCTCAAGTTCTTTATCCACTGTGTCCTTCTCAGTAATTCGACGCCCCTCAGCATGAGCCATCGCCAAATAGCGCTCTATTTCTGCTTGAGAAAAAACGCCTGCAACTCTTATCGCCATTTTCTCACAGGCCTGCTGGTCACGTTCAGCACACCGCAGCGGAAATTGCCACCGATACAGCCACTCTTCTGCAAACTCTGCTCGGTTTAGCCAATCGGCAATACTTCGAGTGTATTCTGAAGGGCCTTCCGCCCGAAATTTCAACGCCATCTGCACGAGAAGAGTTCCTAATTGCGATCGGGTTTGCGAAGGCAAAGTGGGCATGAGCTGATCTAGCCAAAGAGGCAATACCTCTGTATTATTTTTCTTAAGAATCTCGACGAGAAATAAATTGGGCAAGCCCTCTTGAACAAACTCATCTAGGCAAAAGCGAAGAGAGTCGTTCACATCTGTCGAACCTCTGTGCGCCAACTCAGTGCAAGTCTTAAGTTCGCTTTGGCCATTTGAGCTCAGCAAATAAATCAGAAAAGAGAGGCTAAAAGAAAAAGAGAAGAAAAGAAAAATTTTCTTATGCACAAAGTCACCTAACGAGCGGCTTCATCAAGCATTCGAAGAGCCTCAAGTAAAAGCCCCATCGTGTCGCCCATAACATTCACGCTTTCAATACGCTCGGTATTTTCGTAGCTAAACTTGCCCTCTTCCCAAGTCAAAATCGCATTGAGCACATCGGGCCCCTCTGCCTCAGCAGATTTCGCATAACAGATCTGCCCGTCGTTAAATCCAATCACCGCTTTCTCGCTATTGTGTTCTAGGGTCACAATTCCCGTGCGCGAAGAGTTTAAAAAGGATTGGCAAATATCCATAAAACTTTGGGTTGCCAAATTGCCCTGCACCCCTGGTCTGAGCAAGCTATCCACCGTATTGTCTTTGCGGCGAAGTTGCTCAGCAAGAATCCGGTAAAGCACAACAAGCACACCTGGGTGATCAATCAAAAAAGGAATAAATTTTTCTTTGCGCATGATCAGCAAGGTGCAAAAGCTGTCAGCCATATAGGTTCGCGTGGTAGGTATTCCCGAAAGAATCGAGTTCCCTCCAAAACACGCCCCCTTAGCCACCTCGTGAATTTCGGTGTAATTCCCTCGAATTTTTTTGCCGCACTCACTGATTTTGCCTGATTGAAGAATATAGAAACGATCAGAAACAACCCCTCTACGGAGGATGACCTGTCCGGCATCGTATTCTTTAATTTCGCACTTTTCGATGAGCAGATTCTTAACACTTGAGGGAATCTGTTCGAGGAAAGGCAAAGTCGAATCGAAGGATTTTTCAATCCATGAATCAATCTTCTTGTCTTTCATCTATTCTCCAATTATCAGAGGAAAATATATTAATTATTTACTTCTTTTTTAGCTTAATCTCTCAGAGTGAACCGGATATGAATGATCCATCGTCTAAAGAGACATATGTCTAAAAAAATGCTGGCATTCTCGCTCATTCTAAGCCTTTTTTATCAAAATTGTCTTTTTGAAGTAAGGCCCCACTTTTCTGTAAACGAAGCAAGCACTGTTTGTTGGAGCACTCAATCCCATTGTTTTTACCCTCAAGACTTCAAGGCTGACTCCATTTCTTGCCTTTCTACACCCTCTATAGAATTCTACTACCTCAAAAATTTGAGGCCGTTGCAGCCACTTCCTCCTTATCAATATTTACAACGGGGAGAGTTTCGCATTTTAGCAGGAGATTTCACCTCTTTCGTTTCGCTCCCTTGGCCGCAGGCCGACTTACTCATCTCTGATTCCCCCCTAGAAAGCCTCAACTATTCGTTAATTGCAAAACTTTCTCCCACTTGGATCATGGCTGCCGCAAAACAAAAGCCCGAAACTCGCGTTTCGGGCTTTGAATATCTGCCTTTAGCTGACTTCTGCGTTGATTTTCACGATATGTTCGTTCAAAGCAAAATTTTAAAATCGAGGCAAAAAGCGTTTTAAAACAGCGCGCTCTTACAAATTCGGAGGCGGCCACCGAGGATTCTGACTCGACATATCGATCGAATAAAAATTCTTCTGATAGTGATCTGATCCATCATCTAACAACTTGTATAAATGGCGGGTAATCCACTTTCCGATTTTCAAGACGACAAGTTTACGACGCAACCGCCCTTGCGAATCTCTATTGAGAATTGTGGGAATCGTATTAGTCGTCATAATTTCATCAATAAACTTTGAATTCAAATTCTCACGAGCTTCTGGTGAGGTATAAAAGTGTGTCACACCAAAACAGACCTTGTTGGGATGCCCACTCTTCAACAATTCACAACACTGAACGATGGTTGTTCCTGTTCTCACCATGTCGTCTAACACAATCACATCTTTGCCTTTAATGCCATTGATGTCTATATCTGAATCAGGGTCGACACTCATCGCCACTTGACGCTCGCCCGTTCTCACCTTTTTCAAGATGACCTTCTTGCACGATGGAAGCCCCAGATGATTATACACCATCTCCATAAAAGGAACCGCGCCTTTATCTGGAGCGCAAAGCACGAGATTATCACCGTTTTTGCCGCACTGAACCATATCTGACTTGCGGATATAGTCAGAATACACTTCATAGGGGATCAAATTGTGAAATTGATTTTCGAAAATTTGACTGAATACTTTCTGAACTTTGACAGAGTGGTTATGCACCGTCAGCACCACATCAACGCCACTCGCCTTTAACAACTGCGCATAAAGCAAAGACGTAAACGGTTGACCATCAAATTTTTTCACATCTTCTATCGAACGATCTTCTTCTAGATCTCCATAGCGATGAGGGCCGCGATCTTGAGCCGAATAAAATAAATCGGGCTCTACTAAAATCACCTTAGCAGCGTGATTGTCTTTAGCCGCCCGGGCCAATATCAAATTGCGCATGGCTAGGCTATTGCGATCAAGAGGTTGTGTCGTTGTCGAACAAATGATCACCGTTTTGCCTTCTAACCGCTTTCCCAAATTTTCGAGATCTTGGGCCGAATCGATGTAACGCGGACAAAACTCGGTATTGGCAAAACTTTTCAGAGACGTTAAGTCTGAAATATCAATATCGAAGCCTAGCAATCGCGCAATGTCAATGGCAAAGGGATTGTCTGAGACATTCCCTGTGACCACTACTGTTTCTCTAATATTACTCATGATACCTGTTACAGTTTAATAGGGGTGGGAGTTAACTTCCAAATGTCTTCGTTGTATTCTTTCATCGTGCGATCTGTAGAAAATTTACCGATGCGCGCCACATTTCGAATAGACATTTCGAGCCATTTTTTCTGGTCTCTATAGGCCTCATCCACTTTTGCTTGGCACTCGATATAAGAATCAAAATCGGCCAAGACTAAGTAAGGATCATGCTTGAGCAAGTTGTCTAGCAAAGGTCCGTACAAATGAGGCATTTCAGGACTAAAAAAACCAGACCCAACGAGATCAACAACGCGGCGAAGATTTTCGCTTTTGTTGTAATAATCCATGGGGTTATAACCACTTTCATAAATTTCAGTCACCTCTTCAACAGTGTTACCAAAAATGAAAATGTTTTCCTCACCTACTTCTTCGCCAATCTCGACATTCGCCCCATCGAGAGTTCCAATGGTTAAAGCGCCGTTTAAGGCAAACTTCATATTGCCGGTTCCCGATGCTTCTGTTCCGGCTGTACTTACTTGTTCAGACAATTCTGCGGCGGGCATCACTTTTTCAGCAAGCGATACGCGATAATTTTCAAGATAGACCACCTTCAACAACCTGTTTACTTCAGGATCGCTATTTACCACACCAGAAATCGAATTGATGAAACGAATAATTTGCTTGGCCATCCAATATCCCGGAGCCGCTTTGCCTCCGATAACAATCGTGCGAGGCACCATATCTGTATCTCCCGCTTTAATGCGGTTATACAAATGAATCGCAAAGAGGGCGGGCAAAAGTTGGCGTTTATATTCGTGAATCCGTTTTACTTGAACGTCTAACAAAGCTTTAGGATCTATAACAATGCCTTGCGTTTTCTTTAAATAACTGGCAAAGCTTTCTTTATTGGCCAATTTAACCTTGGCAAACTTTTTCTGAAACTCTGCATTTTGCGCGTAGTCATTTAGTTTTTGCAATTGATCAAGATCTTTAACCCAATCCTCCCCAATCGTTTCGGTAATTAAATTCGACAACTTGGGGTTTGCTTTGCGCAACCAGCGACGTTGAGTAATACCATTGGTTTTATTATTGAATTTCTCGGGCCAAAGTTCATAGAAATCTTTAAATAATCTCTCGGTTAACAAGCGAGAGTGCAGTGCCGCTACACCGTTCACACTATAAGAACCCACAATCGATAGATAGGCCATACGCACCGATTTGTTGGGGTATTCTTCGATGACCGACATGCGCGCTAAGCGCTCAGTGTCACCAGGCCATTTCAAACTGACCTGACGCAAAAAGCGAGAGTTGATTTCATAGATAATTTGCAAATGCCGTGGCAAGAGTTTTTCAAATAGAGACACATCCCATTTTTCCAACGCTTCTGGCATCAATGTGTGATTGGTGTAAGCGAAAATTTTGGTGGTTTGTTCCCACGCGTCATCCCAATCTAAGCCTTCTGCATCCATTAAAACCCGCATCATTTCGGGAATAGCGACTGCTGGGTGTGTATCATTCAATTGAATGGCCACTTTTGTGTGTAACTTCGTCAGGTCTGAGTGAGTTTTTTTATAGCGACGAATAATATCATAGAGCGAAGCTCGACACAGAAAATACTGTTGTTTTAAACGGAGCTCTTTACCGTTGACAGATGAGTCGTTGGGGTAAAGTACTTTAGAAATACTCTCGCTAAGTTCCTGATCTTTAATTGCAGACAGGTAATCTCCTGAGTTAAAATACTCTAGGCCAAATTCATCGTTAGACTTTGCCGACCAGAGTCTCAGGTTATTTACCGTATTGTTTTTATAGCCGGGAATGGGTGTATCGTAGGGCATCGCCAATACATAGTCTTGAGTTTCCCATTTATAGCGCAAACGTCCGCGATCATCGCGATAACTGTTAACCACACCACCAAAAGGAACTTTGATCGCATACTGAGGACGAGCAATTTCCCAAGGATTCGGATACTTCAGCCAATTGTCTGGTTTTTCAACTTGCTGACCGTCTTCGATTTTTTGGTGGAACATTCCATATTCATAGCGAATACCCATTCCATATGCAGGAAATTCCAAAGTGGCCATCGAGTCGATGAAACAGGCCGCCAGACGTCCTAATCCCCCATTACCCAAACCCGCATCCACTTCAATATCTCTCAACTCTTCTAGATTAAGACCCAATTTATCGAGAGCCTTGGCAACTTCTTCATCAATGTCCAAATTCACAATCGAATTGCCCAAAGCACGTCCCATCAAAAATTCGAGCGACAGGTAATAAATACGACGAACATCTTTTTCATAATAGGTCTTTTGAGTTTGAACCCAACGGTCAATCAATTGATCTCGCACCGTATAAGCCAAAGCCAAAAACTTCTCGTATTCTGTCGCCGACTGGGTATCAATAATGGCAAGACTGCGCCTGAGGTGCTCTTCAAAGCGGTCTCTGAAAAAATCAACTGTGTCTTTACTATCTGAACGCGCTACCATGGGTTTCTCCTCATTGAGAGTTATTTGTCTTCGGCTTTCGCTTTTTCTTCGCCGCTGAGAACCGAGTGATAAAGCTTCTCGTCATTGAGATAACGAATAGCCTCTTTAACTTGATTGTCATAAGAAAGAACAAAAGCGGTTCCGACTTTATCACCTAAAAAGGCCAGTAAAAATTCTCGTTTCAGTCCGCGGCGGATAAATTCAGTGTGGGATTCAATCGCCCGGGCTTTTTGTTCATCGATTAAAGAGCGCAACTCTTTAATCTTAGTGTAAAGTAGATTGCCCTCGCGAGCCGTTGAGTCTTTAGGCAAACTTTTGTCTGCTTCCATGACTTCAATTAGCATATCTACCACTTTGTCTGCACTCACGTTTGCTTTGGTAAAGCTGGTGTCGGCCTGTAATGTCTTTTTAAAGTCTGCGACCAGCGCATCATCTGGGCTCCAATCTGCAGTAATTTTGATTCCTTTAGATTCTAATTTCGCTCTATTTTTGACGACATAATTAAAGAAATAATTTTTTCTTTCAATCAGTTGCTCTAACCAGTCGAGCCCTTGAGCTTCCACTTTAATGTCAGGAGTAGTTCCCC
>JBNKYI010000045.1:0-11421 GCA_050300815.1 Fibrobacterales bacterium | reverse complement strand
TACGTCAAACCTCAGCTCGCCTCTGAAATCATGCAAGAGATGGGAACGGGCTTCACCAGCGTCGGCGTCTTTAGAAACCACGGCGTGAAAGTCATTAAACGCATTATCGAAGAAGTCGGTTTAGACGCAGTTCAGTTTCACGGCAATGAACCCGTTGAATTGCTTGCCGAATTTGACATTCCCCGCATCAAAGTTTTTCACGTCGGTGATGATTTTGACCCTGTCACGACCGAAGCCTACAAAGACGTTTGCGAATACTTTTTGTTTGATACCAAAAAAGGCAACACTTCGGGCGGGAGTGGCGAAACTTTTGATTGGTCGCTTTTGATGAACTACGACTTTGCCCGTCCTTATTTTCTCGCCGGGGGGATCGGTCCACTCAACGCCGCCTCTGCTGTCGCTGAGCTTGCACCTTTTGCCCTTGACTTAAACTCTAAGATCGAAATTGAACCCGGTGTTAAAGATCTCGAACTCTTAGAGCAGTGCCTTAAACGCGTCGCCAAGGCCGAAAAGATTATGGCCGAAGATTCAGAAGTCTAAAAATATCACTTGTTTATGAAAATCTGAAAGTGTAACCTTAAAGGGTTGTTTTTCAGAGCAAGGAGTTTTTATGGCTAAGTCAAAAACGAAAGCAAAAGCAAAGACCGAAAAGGTCAAATCCAAAAAAGTAACAGAATCAACCGTCAAAAAAACGCCTAAGCCCCAAGGGGCCTCTGTTCCCGTAAAGCCCGCAAAACCCAAACGCGCCGCCAAAAGTACATCGCCTCTCTTTTTTCACGAAGACCCGCTATTTATGCAGAGCCCCAAAGGAAGAGATGTCAGGGTTCTCTCTGAAATGATGGGCCCATCGGTGCGTTTTCGCAATTTCGACATTCAAAATACCATTGTCTTTTTCGGCTCGGCGCGCACCCTCGGTGTCAAAGACTGCGCCACTCAACTGCGCAAAGCCAAAAAAGAAGGTGATGCCAAAGCCATTCGGCGCCTCGAAGGTCTATCAAAAGTCGCCCGCTACTATGACGAAGCCCGTGAATTAGGTTTTAAAATCTCTGAATGGGATAAAACGCAAAAGCAAAATTATGCCATCTGCACAGGGGGAGGCCCGGGAATTATGGAAGCGGGCAACCGAGGTGCTTACGATGCTGACGCCCCATCAGTAGGGCTCAACATTGAACTGCCCTTTGAACAACATCCCAACCCTTATATCACCCCTGAGCTTTCACTCAACTTTAACTATTTCTTTATTCGCAAATATTGGTTTCTTTATTTGGCCAAAGCCTTAGTAATTTTTCCAGGCGGTTTTGGAACCTTAGACGAACTCTTTGAAACTCTCACATTGATTCAAACGCAAAAAATGGTCAAACCCATTCCCATCGTACTTTACGGCTCTGAATTTTGGAACAATGTGGTCAATCTTGAATACCTCGTCGAAACTTCAATGATTAACCCTGAAGATCTCGAATTGATGAAAGTCATGGATTCAGTAGATGAAGCTTATAAATACATCACAGACTCACTCATGGCAAATGAAGCCGAGTTTGCCAAACGCATGAATCGCAAGGCTCCCGTCAATCTCTTTGAGAAATTTATGGAAAAAGAATAGGCAACCTTCACTCTCATTTCAAATGTCACGACACTTAATCGTTCAGAGCATTCATCGATAGATGGATGCTCTTATTTTTGCTCATTTTGCTATGCTTTATAAATGAATTCTTCTCTTGAAAAATTAATCGCGTTAGCGACTCCAACGAATCTTCTCATCACAACTATCGCCGTTATGTCAATGCTTGCCTTTAAGCATTCTCATCTCATGTCTAAATGGCTTTTTGATTTGCAATCCATTAAAAAAGCAGGGCAGCAATATCGACTCTTCACGTCGATGTTTATTCATCTTGATGCCATGCACCTCATCTTTAATCTCTTTGCTTTTCAAAGTTTTGCCCGAGCCTTTGATACCTATACTTCACCTTATCACGCCGTAGGGATCTTTTTAACAACAGGTTTAGTCGCTAATTTTTTCGTGCTCTTTTGGCACAGAAGTCAATACAACTACAGAGCCCTCGGGGCATCAGGAGGAGTCAGCGGAGTCATCTTTGCCTCCATCTATTTACTCCCTCCTTCTAATCTGTATTTGTTTTTTATTCCCTATCCCATCTCTGATCGCTTGTTTGGCATCGCCTACCTTATGGCTTCGGCCTTTTTCATGGCCAAAGGAAATGGGCGAATAGGGCATAGCGCACACTTAGGAGGTGCTGTTACAGGATTACTCATTGGCCTTGCCTTAAAGCCCACTCAAATTATTAAAGAGCCCTCTTTGCTACTCTGGTTTATATTGCCATTTTTGGTCATTGCAGCGGTTCGCTACAAAAACGACAAGAACACATAGATAAATTACTCTAACGACTTGAAAGCATCTTTCCACGATTTCAATTTTGCCTCTTGCACGCCAACGAGGTTGGGGAGCTGTCTCTGTAGCACATCTGGAGCCGACTCTAGCATTTCATAAATCAAATGCAATTGCACCGATTGAATGCGCTCAGGCAAGCTGACAAACTCGGGAAGATAGTGACGCATGTCAACGACGACCTTATCAAAAATTTTGCGTCGTTTACTTTCTGCTTTATCTTTGGCTTCTCCGGTATAGGGATAAATCTTCTTGCTCTTTAAATCATCGAGAAATGCCATCGTCTCTTTATTATCGAGCTCGGCAAAATGTTCGCGCAATTTATTCAATGCCGCATCAATGATTGCGCTAAAAGCTTCATCCATTTCATGCAAAGGCAACACGCCCGAGTTAAACATTTGAGTCACCGCAGCCGAGCAGAGATAAGCAGAATATTTGCGAGCTCCCCCCAGCTTAATCGGCTTATTAAACTTATCGAGAGGAAAACCGTGCTCGTTACTAAAGTAAAGGCCCTTTTCTACCTTGCCCTTCCATTCAATGACGTGCAACAGTGCTGAATATTCTCCGCCGCCCCAAGAAAAGATCCCTAAATCGTGCCTATATTCTCTTTCAATTGCCTGATCCGCAGTAAGAGATTTACCGTTAATCAAGATTTCAACATCTTCATACCATCCCAAATATTGCGCAAAAACAGGAGCGTAAATCTCGATTGCCGCTTCTGTTTCAAAAAAGCGATGAGCTCGATCGAGATCTGAGAGAATCACCGTCACTCCCGTATGGTTTTGAGTGCTTGGCCGCATTTCAGAGATATGAAAATGATCCATTTCACTTGATGAACCCGTAATCGCATATTCAAAAAAACCGCCTTGGCTTTCACAAACCACCAGCCACTCCACATAGTGCGCCAGCCCAAAAGCCTTGAAACGCCCCTTACCCTCTTGCCCATGTAAAAAGCGCTGTTTGTTATCGGTACGTCTTTTATAAGACTTCCACGATCCTCCCAACGCACTAAACAGTTTCTGCGCGTCTTCATACCACATTCCATGGCCATTATCTTTGATGCGAATTTGCTGAACCCCAAGTTCATCACTAACGAAATCAATCTTTACTTGAGTTGATTCGGCATCTAAGGCATTCCAAATCAATTCTGCTAAACACTGAGCGGGCTGACCTTGGGCAAGTTTATTGAGATAATCCTTTTGAACTTCGACGCGAAACGATTGAGGGGCCATAAAATCTCCTGTGGTTGCTCTCAAAAAATAATTGGTTTGCAAGAGAATTGGGTTTGCCAAAGGGGCTTTACCTGCGATTAACAAAAAAGCCATCTCATCTGAGATAGCCTTTTGATTATATCACTTCGTTTTATCATTTTCACTAGGGAGCAAAGAAAACGTTTCCACCGACGTTAATGTTTCCCAAAATTTTCGAAACCGCCTTTGTTCCAACTAAACCTTCTTGTTTAACCAAGCCGACATTGAGGGCATAATACGACTGCAACGCTGTTGTTTCATGCTTTGTTTCTGATCCCTCTTTATCAAGCCAAACGTCTGTACGGGTTGTCGCGAGTAAGATCACATCTTCGAAGGTCGTATTACCTATGCTCAATCCACCTGGATATGTTGTCGCGGTTACGCTGATTGATATATTCAAGCTTCCACTGGGTAAGTCACCTTTGCTCGTGTGAGTAATTAAACTCGCTGAATAGTTGGCATTCCATTGTCCACCCATCTGAATGGTTTCAGGAAGTTCATAGGCGGGAGAAGCAAAAATTGCAGAGCCATTGACATCGATATATAAAGTATCATAGTCTGTGTACCATTGAACTCCACCTCCAAATATATCGGGAACTTGCTCATAATATGAAGAGGTGTCGATCCTCATCTCTTCGCTAGAAAAACCGATGGAAAGTATTCCGCCTCGTGCATCGGTGAGTATAGGCTGATCATCATCATTATAATAACCAATATGACCCTGATCATCTACATAGTAAGATTGACAGGTCTGCACGGCATTATCCCAAAAGCAGTCTTGCCTTTCATAAGGAGGAAGTACTGAAATATTGGCTTGATATTTACTCAAGACAATCGTGTTTGGATCAACGCCCATTGGGCTGCCTGTTTCTTCACAAGCAGAGAGAAAAAGAACGGATAAAATCCCCAAATAAAAAAAATGCTTTTTTTTGTTAGACATAAATGATTGCTCCTTTTGCAATTTCAGCTGGAAAAATTAGCCTCAAATACGTCTAAAAAACAGTTCTTTTTTTCAGATAGACAAAGCGTCAAAAGAAAAAAAACCTACAAGCTGACCCAAAGAAACAACACCGAACGGCCACATCAGGAACCCTACCCCCTACTAAATAATGTCTAGCGAGGCGAGTTCGTCGCGAACGATCATTAGCACAGAAGCCTGATTCGTAATCACGTATTTTTTGCCATCGTACTCAATTTCATAGGATTGTTTATGCAAATACAAAACCTGATCTCCCTCTTTAATTTGCAAAGGGATATACTGTATTGGCTCTCGTTGCTCTTTGAGGAATTCATCAAATTCATATTGAGCAGGCAAAGGATAACCCGGACCCACTTTGATCACCTTGGCCGTGCGCACAGCTTCTTTTTCGCGTACTGTTGGAGGAAGGTAGAGTCCCGTTTCAGTACGATTCTGAGCAGGATCAGGTTCGAGTAGAACCCGATCTCCAACAACAATCAGATTTTTCAATAAACTCATATCAAACTTTCTTTTAACAAATACCCATAGAGTTCACCTCTTGGGCTACGCTTGTATCGGCCCAAAATTAACAAATAGAAGCCGCAGTCGTGTGGCCACGCCACAGGGTGGTTATTAGTAAACTGGCCTAATCAATCAGGCCAGTTTAAAAATTTTCTGTAAGATTTCCCCTCCCCCCTCTACAAAACAGCGCAAACTTATTTCAAGAAATGCCCGCTTTATTGATATGCTTTACAACACTATTCCTTATAATGCACTTACTACGGGAGCCCCATGAAATCCATCACCCTCATCGGCAACGGCGTAGCCGCCATCAGTATGGCCCTTAAACTGAGAGAAAGAAATCCCAATCTGCCCATTACATTGATCTCTAAAGAATCGCCTTACTTCTTTTCTCGGCCCGCTCTCATGTACATTTTTATGGGTCATATGGGTTTTAAAGAAACCATGCCCTATGAAGTTGAATTCTGGCAAGAAAAGAAAATCACTCGAGTTCAAGATGAAATTCTAAATGTCGATTTTTCGCAAAAAATCTTAAAAGGAAGGTCAAAAGATTATTCTTATGACACTCTTGTCTTGGCAACGGGCAGTCGCCCAAGAATGCCCGACTGGCCCGGTGTCGACGCCAAGGGCGTGCAGGGAATGTACCATTTACAAGATCTTGATCTTCTCGAAAAAAACCTCACCGCTGCTCGCACAGTAACCATCACTGGGGGCGGACTGATCGGTGTTGAGCTCGCCGAAATGTTGCACAGTCGCGGTTTTCACCCTAAAATGATCATCCGCGAAGACCTCTTTTGGAATTCTGTATTACCTGATGAAGAGGCTAAACTGGTCACAAAACACCTCGAAGGCAGAGGCGTCGAATTTCTTTTTCAAGAAGAAATTTCTGAAATCGAAACGAGTTCTAATCGGCAAATTGTCGGTATCAAAACCAAAAGCGGCAAAGAGATTTCTACCGACTTTTTGGGAGTTACCATTGGGGTGATGCCCAATATTGAATTTCTACGCGGCAGCGGCCTCGCGATCGAGCAAGGAATCCTTATCGACGCTCGCTTTCAGACCGACAAAGACAACGTCTATGCTATCGGCGATTGCGCTCAGTTCTCTAAAGCACCTCAGGGACGCCGCGCGATAGAGGCCATCTGGTACACTGCAAAAATGCAGGGCGAGACCTTAGCTCGACAATTATCTGGCGAAGACATCGTTTATCAACCGGGCATCTGGTTTAACAGTGCCAAATTTTTTGATCTCGAATATCAAACTTACGGATTCTTTCCTGCAAAACCCACCGAAGACGAGGTTCGCTTCTTCTGGCAAGCTCCTAAAGTCGAACTCTCAGTTCACCTGCGCTGGGAAAAATCTTCAGGGCGAATCTTAGCTTTTAATTTTTTTGGCACTCGCGCCCGTCACGCTATTTGCGAAAAATGGATCGCCGAAGGCTTCACCATTCAAGAAGTGGTTAAACACATTGGCCTAGTCAATTTCGATCCCGAATTTTTTAAACCCTACCATCCTTTATTCATACAAGACTTTAACAACCGCTTTCCTCAGCTTAAGGTCTCTGCAGAATCTTCAAAAGGTCTGCGTTCTAAACTCGCTCTGGCTTGGTTGCAACCCTCGACAAAAAAGGTGACTCCATGAAATTAAACGCGATCGCAAAATTTTGGCTTGCTCTCTTTGGCTTTGGCTTAACCGCCCTTTTTATCGGAGGTTTTGGAGCCGCCAAGGCCTCACCCGTAATTTGGGGACTCGTCGCCTTTATCCCTCTAATCACGGGGGGGTTAGGTTATGGGATTTACTCTCAAAAACAACTCGCGCCTGGCATTCACAACAACGGCATTTTTAAAGCGAGTCTCACTCATCGAGGATTTTGGGCTTACCTTACTGGAATTGCACTCACAGGGTTCTACTGCATCTATTACTGGGCGCCCCACTGGCTAGAGGGTCTATATCGAATGCTTGATCCCGTGAGTTTTCTCTTAAGAGGAGAACCCACCCAGTCTTGGTTTGCCTATGGCACCCTTTACACCCTTGCCGTTGTCATCATGGGAGTTAGAGGTCTCGTTAAATACCGCCATTCAAATTATCAAAAGCTTCGAATCTCTGTTGTTCTGTTTTGTCAAGTGATTCTCAGTTGGTTAATCCCCGGGCTTTTGGTCTTATTTAAACAACCTGAGAAATATCTAAACTACTCTTGGCCTCTGAGTTATAAGGATTTCTGGCCTACTCAATTTCTTTCACTGTGGCAAGAAAGCGCCCCTAAACTCGCAGCGGTTTTAGCCATCTACGGATTGGCTTTTACTTTTATTCTTACCCCTGTGCTCACCTATTTTTACGGCAAACGTTGGTATTGCTCATGGGTTTGCGGCTGCGGAGGCTTGGCAAACACCCTAGGAGACCCTTGGCGACAACTCTCTTCAAAATCTAAACGAGCTTGGGATATTGAAAAAATCAGCATTTATTCCGTTTTGGGATTTGTCATTCTCACCACTGCGACCCTTTGGTTGTCTTGGGCCAATAGCTGGTGGAATCCCTTCAGCAATGGGCTCGCTCAGGTCTATGGTTTTCTGATCGGAATGATATTTTCAGGTGTCATTGGCACAGGCTTCTATCCCTTATTGGGCACTCGAGTCTGGTGTCGTTTTGGGTGCCCCCAAGCGGCCATTCTCGGAATATTGCAAAGGGTATTTTCTCGCTTTCGCATCACGACTAACGGCTCTCAATGCATCTCTTGCGGCAACTGTTCGACCTATTGCGAAATGGGAATTGACGTGCGTTCTTATGCTCAACTCGGGCAAAATATCATACGCGCCTCTTGCGTTGGCTGCGGAATCTGTTCCGCAGTTTGTCCTCGAGGGGTTTTGAATTTAGAGAACGGCCCCAAAGAAGGCCGTTACAACGAAAGTATTGCCCTTTCAGATCTGTCAAAAAGCGGGGTGGAGTTAAATAAGCCCAAAGTCGCGGAATTGTGGCCTTAGTCTGAAACGGCTGCCACGAGGCAGCCTTGTGGCAGCTTGGTGCCAGCCTCGTGGCAGCCGTTTTAATTTTTACATTTTGCCCTATTCAACGCCAACCAAGGTCTATTTAATGGGAAAAATCGTACATATCACCATGGAGAACTTCAAATCGGAAGTTCTCGAGCCCTCAATGGGCCGCGCAGTCGTTTTAGACTTTTGGGCCGAGTGGTGTGGTCCTTGCAAACAATTGACCCCTCTGCTCGAAAAACTTAGCGTTGAGCTCGATTTCGTCTTGGCAAAAATCGACACTGAGGCAAATCCCGAATTAGCCCAGCATTTTCGCATTTCAAGTATTCCCGATATTCGCGTTGTGTACGAAGGTCAGATTGTCGATGGTTTTCAAGGCGTTGTCCCTGAAGCCCAAATCAGAGAAATGTTAAACAAATACCTTGTTTCTCCCTTAGATCGAGCTCTCGAACAAGCCATTGAAATGATAGAGGCAGGTGCTACCGCTCAAGTCATAGAGCCGCTCAATCAAATGGCTCAACAATTTCCCAAAGAAAAAAAAATTCAATTTTGGCTTGCCAAGGCTCTTATTGCCGAAGGTCGAACAGAAGAAGCAGAAGCTCTTTTAAATACGTTTACCGAAGGGGATGATTTTTTCACCCAAGCCAAAGCCCTACTCGATCTCAGAATATTCGCCGAACACGCACTTCTCAAATCTGAATCCGAACTTGATGACATCTATATAAAAGGTTGCCAAGCGGCGATTAATCAAGAGTACGAGAGCGCCTTGCGCTTTTTTTTAGAACTGGTAAAAACAGACCGTTCCTTCAGAGAAGACGCTGGCCGAACGTCCATGATTACCCTTTTTGGAATTATGGGGCCTAAAGACCCCTTAACAAAAAAATTCAAACAATTGCTGTCTATGTATATATTCTATTGAGATGAAACTTTCTCAAGAGGGTAAAATGCTGGGATCTTTTAAGGCAAAGCCCCGGGTCGAATGGCTTACAAATGGAGATATTCAGCTGTTAGAGCCCTTCACCTTTGTCGATGCAAATCAATACTCGTGGACAATTCCCGCTGGTGCAGTGCTAAACGCAAACCGGATTCCCAAAACCCTTTGGTCGACCTATGGCCCTCCTTATATGGGGCCCTATCGCCAATCCAGTTTAATTTATCACTATTTCATTCACGAAAAATTGAAAACCGAAACTTATCCCGATATCTATCCCATTGAAAAGGTTTTTTATAATGCAGCCCTCGTTGAGGGATGCGAACCATTGATTGCTGTCGAATTATTCGTCGCACTGTCAATGGCAAATTGGTGGATAAAGAAGTTTGGATTAAACGGTCTCGAATTTTTTCAGAGTGATTTCAATCGACAAACACAAAAATATCACTGTGCATTTCAAGACTTTTGCATGTTACACGCTAACGAGTTGACATCTGATTCTGTCGACGACATTCACAATCGTTTAATCAATTATCTTAAGCGAATGGTACTTACCTAAACTTCGTCAATCGCGTCATCAACGATTTTGTTCAGCGGATGTTGCCACAACAACTCTTCTTGATTTTCTAAAAGTGAACTGTAACGAGAAAAGGCAAAAAGCCAATCAGAAAGACGGTTAATAAAAGGAAGCGTTTGCTCAATTTGTCGAGAGTGAAGATTTGCCGAATGCAAAACGAATAAGCGTTCGACTCGTCGACAGACCGCCCGAGCCAAATGGCTGCGCGCATTTAATTCGCTACCCCCTGGCAAAACAAAAGAGGGTAATGGCTTTACCCATCCATTCATTCGATCAATCTGTTTTTCTAATCTTTTTGTCAGGTCTTCGGGAATATGAGGAAGCCCTGTGGGAATCGCCTGTGGTTCACAGGCGACAAGACTTCCTATATCAAACAGCGTATTTTGCAACTCAGGTAAACACTCTCCTATTTCCACATCAAAACACGTGTGATTATTCAGATTTAATTTGACGGCAATATACGCCGTTCTCACCCCACCCAGATGACAATTTAATTCATCAAGACTTCCGGTAAGATCCATCAAATAATGAGCCTTCGACACCCGCTCTCCGGTGACAAGATGAGTCTCACCTCGATCTCCACCGCGAGTGTATAGTTTACCAAGTTGCATATTCAAGCCTTATAAGTTTAAGGATCTACCGTCATATTATAAGGTGCAAGGTAATCGCCTTTTAAAGTTGTGGCAAGTTCACCGTCTTTAAAAGAAACGACGCGCTCTTCTCCATTAGATCTTTCACCGATCCACAGCTGATTCGCAAACCAAGCCATTCCACCCGAGCCATTAACAACCCCATTAAGAGCCTGTAATTTTTTCTGTTCTACGTCAAAGTTATAAATGATTTGAGAGCCCCAACCCGAACTCATTGCAATAAAGGCCTCGTTTTCAGCAAAAAGAATTTCTTTCGGTTTTGCCTTCTCTTCTTTTTCGGTTAGCCAAACTGTTTCTTCTTCAGATTTTAAATCAATCGAAGCCACATAACCATCTTGACCTGAGATTGCATTAAAGTTCGCATCGTATTCTGTTGTACCATCAAACACCACGATCATATATCCTTGATGATTAACAATCTGACTTGGATTTTTTCCTTTCAATTTAAGCGTATCGATGACTTGCAAAGATTCTGGATTAATTCCCAACAGATAGGCGGTATCAGGAGACCAAAATTCATTCAATCTTTGTAAACTGACCCAGACTTCTCCATCTATAATTTCTAGATCATTAGGGTGAGGAGTTGTTGAACCCGCAACCGAAAAATCACTCAAACTCAACTCGGCGAGAACATCACCCGAACTCAAGTCTACTTTCAAAATCTTTCCTGCATTATAGAGGCTTACCAAAGCAAAACCCTCGCGATATTCGACGATATCACTCGCATTGGCATCTGCATCTAAGGCCTCTTGATAAACCACTTTTTTATTTTCAGTATCAAACAGTAAAATGTTATCGGCATCTGTTCGCTCCAAAACAACTAGACCTTGACTCGTTGAAATTACCTTGCTGTCTTGTGATATTTCAATTTCTTTCACCGCATTTTGACCACTCGAATCCACAGAGTATAATGCTCCTGATTCATAATCAGAACCGACAAAATAAAGCCCTTCGTTTGAGCCTTGCTTTTTATTTTCATCCTTGGCACTGTCAAATACGCAACCCGAAAAGGCAAGCGCAAAAGCGAAGGATAAAGTTTTTAATGGAATTTGTTTTTCCGGAATTGTATCCTGGCTTTGAGATAAAAGAGAAACCGATACAAGCAGCACAATTAAAAGTAAACGAAGAAATTTTTTCATAGAATTTTG
>JBNKYI010000044.1:0-11467 GCA_050300815.1 Fibrobacterales bacterium | reverse complement strand
ATTTTGCGTTCTATGCAACCTAAAGCGTTTGTCTTAGCTATAAATGCAGAAACACTGTCTTCTAATATTAAAACATCCTCTAATGTGCCATCTGGATTTTTTTCATTTGAAAAGACCCAAGCTTGTTGCTCTTTAGCGGTCATATAAATGCCAAAAACCACATCTTCATCTTCTTGCACCGTTTTTGAGACTAAAGATTGAACGGCTAGAAAGGCATTGTCTGAAACCATACCACTCAAGGCTTGGGCATTGTTAGCGATCAAGGTTCGGCCCTTGGCTTTCAAACTTTTGCGAATTTGAATTTCAGTTTTTTTAAAAAATTCTTGGTTTTGTCGAGCACTTAAAAAAATGATAGAGCCAAGAATGGCGATAAACAATGGAATGATTTGGCTCATAGAGCTTTTTAATATCTTTTTGCGTATAGGATTTGCGGTCATTACTCTATTTCCTTGTCTATCGATGATAAACCATCTTCGTTAAGAAATCCACCCTTTCCAGCAAGTGTACGATTTAATGTTTTGATCACAGATATGGGTTGATCTATTCTTCGCTCGTCAACAACCCAATTGTTGTCCATCAGTTCAAAAAAAAGCTCTGCCGCTTGTGAACCCAAGGCAATATTGTCAGGCAATACCGCGAAGTTGCCAATTTTAAGTTTGGTGTCAATGAGTGACTCCACGCCAACGATGACAGGGATTTTCATTTTTTTCAAATTAGGAATCCACGACTTGATTAGACTTTTGCCGTTAATCAGGATATTGTCGTTAACAATCCACAGTGCGTCTAAATTTTCTTTGAAAAGTTGTTTCAGACCTTTTTTGATATCATTGATTGCGTGCTCTGAGTCATCGGCATCAATTTTATAACTAATAAGTTCTATAGATTCGGTGTTGCAATATTCTTTATTTATGGCGATAAAATCCTCCATCGACGACCGGTAAATAACCCCGACTTTCGAAATGGGATTTTTAACTATGGGTCGCAAATGAACAATAGAGGTAACTACAGGTATTTCATAACTGATGCCAAGCAAAGAAATTCCTTCGGTCACTTTTTCTAATTGCAATGCCATCGTTGCCACCGCAGGAATTGGATTTTGAGTCGTATCACGGTCTGAGAGGTATTGTTCATATATCACAATAGATCTATTATCCAATAAGAGAAATGCCGATGGGTTGTGAGCAGAGATCTGATCTTTAAGGTCGTGCCAAGTGTCATTCTTTTGAATCTCAATGCTTTTGACTTGTATTTCATTTCCCAGATTTTCTTTTAAACTCGTCACGAGGGTTTCGAATTGTTTGCCTGAAGGATGTAGTGCCACAATAACATTTTGTGCAAAAGCAGAACTGATTAGCAATAGAATGATTATGAGGTGTTTTTTCATCTTCATTTCCATGACTGAACCCCCAATGCCTTTAATTCTTTTGAATTGAGATGGATGATGACCTCATAGATCTTTTTAACTTCAGAAACATTTAGGGGGAGAGGATTTAGTGCAATAGATGAATTTTCAGATCTTTTATTGCTGAGCTCTTTAATGAATAAATTCGCTTTTGTTCTTGATTTTAACAAAGCGAGATCAGAGGGGGTAATTAATATGGCATCTGCGCTTTTAAAGGTAAGCATTGGGATTAGATCTTCAAGCTTAGTGACAGACTTGTATTTTGCGAGTGGTCCGATAATTCTCGCAATGAGATCTTTCATCTCTTTACGACCCGCAATGTCTAATACGCCAATCTTTGCATTTGGATTTTTTGATAAATCAATTTGAGCATTTAAACTCACAAGGATGTAAGGTTGGTCGGTGTTTCCTTCTAATACCCCTGTGGCTTTGATGTTGTTTTCTAGTTTTAGAGATTTTAAGGTGAGATGTGGAGCAATAACAATAGCGGGATTGCTTTTTTCAACCATTGCTTTAAAGTCGATGAATCGTGCGAAAACCTTAACATCAGCTTCTTTTATAATTTCAGAAAGCTCTTTTTCGATTGAGGCGGGTTTAGCTAAAGTGGTGTTATAGATAAAAATTTCTGTAGCCCAACTGCCGATAGGCAGTAAAGCAACGAAGACAATCCAAAAACGGTTTTTAATCGTCATTTGCTTTCTCAAACACTTCTTGAATGCTCATTTTGAAGTCTTCTACAAATAGAGCCTCTGAAAATTTTAGCGGTTTTTCGATATAAGTTTTTACACCAATTTTCATGCATTCTAACATTGTATTTCCTTTGACTGCAGAAATCACCATGATATTCGCGTTAGGAAATTCTTTTAGAATTTCAGCAATGGCTTGTTTACCATCTTTATTTGGCATGGTCAAATCCATGGTGATTAGATCGGGTCTAAGGGTTTTATAGAGCTCAATTGCTTCTTCACCATCTTTGCCAACGCCGACGACTTCAAAACCCATTTGACTTTCTAAGAAATCTTTAATTTGCTTTGCAAGAAAGCTAGAATCATCAACAATGACAACTTTCTTTGTCATGCCCTCTCCTAATACTCAAAAATGCTACAGAGTTATTCTATCACAAATCAAGAGGTTATTGCATCTTTTTTGAGTTTTTAGAGGAGATTGGTTTGGAGCGGATATTCGAGTGGGAAATTTTTGAATCCGTATATTTCATTGATATTCAAGATGTTGTAAATTAAATGCTTCGCTTAGGTCTAATTTTTGAGTTGGTTGAAGGTTGTTGAATATTCCGTAATTTTCCTTTGGTAAACAAGTGACCTTGGCAGAAGGATCTGCCAACTGAGTGGCTGAGGCTTTTACGACAAAAGAGTTGGATAAGGGCGGTGATTTGGACTTGTACAACTAGAACTAATGCTAAAGTCTGAATGGATTCGAAATGAAAATTTAGGATCGAATTGATAGAAAAATTTCTGTTTTATCAAAAAAATGTTCACTAATTTTTAAAAAAATAATACCTTTCTCGGCGTGTTTTGTGAGGAGTAAAATCGTGAATTGTCTTGCGTTTGTATCAAATTTAATCTTAGTGCTAGGTCTTTTTTCTTTAACATATGCCAATCTAAAGGTACCTGCAACTGCTTTTTCTACAGCAAATACGATTAAGTCTGTATCTGAAGGTGAATACAAAGTTAAAACGGGGAGTGGTTTAGTCGAAAATGGGGTGAACTTACTGCACGGGGAGTTTTCTTATTCTCTGCCACCCATTGGATTGGTTACGCCAGGAGGCTTACAGTTTGGCCTCAATATTGGTTATTTAGGCGACTATCAAAATCGTATTGGAAAAAACTCAGATTTATTTAATTCTGGAATTTTAGGGGTAGGATGGCAAATGAATCTGCCCTATGTTGCCGTTGAAAATTCTGGTACAAAAAAAATAAGTGATGATATTGTGATGGTCAACTTGGGCCCTTATGGTGCTGGACAAATTATAAAAGATAATGTGGGTAATTTTGTTATCGATGCTCTTCCTTCTGTACGAGTGAAAGCGAGTTATGGATCAGTTGGTTCAAAATATGAATCGCAGATTGTTGCTTGGGAGTTTAGTTTTCCTGATGGAAACAAAATGGTGTTTGGCTCGAATAACAATGCAATCAGGTATTTTTATGCGAATAATGAGAAAATTATTAGTATAGCCCCTCAGGCGAATATGCCGAACTCTACTCAAAAAGATATGTCAGATGTTAAAAGGGTAATATATAGATGGGATATCTCAAGCTATTCAAGTCAAACATCTATTGATGAAATTGAATTTGACTATGATCAAACTTTTCAGCACATCGCGAACTCTTCAAAAGAACATAATACAAATGTTGCTGTTTTAGAGGATAGTTTTCAAAACTACTTCTACGTTAGTGGTTCTTTTTTAAAATCAATGTATTGGAAAGATGCTGCAGGGAAAGTTGTAGATCAACTTGATATTAGTTGGGGTTACAAACCCGCTAGTATTATAGATGCACAAAAATTCAAAATTGGGCAGATAAATTTTAATAATGAAAGAATCGTAGAATCTATTTCAAAGAGTAGTAATGGCAAAACAAACTTAAACATTGATTTTAATTATAAAAAAGAAATATTTAACCAACGCGAGTATTTGTTTCTCAACGAGGCAAATTATTTTGGTTCAAATAACGTGAATTTAAATCAGTATAATTTTGAATACGACCCCAATAAGAAGTTTTTGCTAACCAAGACAGATAATGGTGAAGGGGTTGTTGAAAAAGTTGAGTATAAACTTGAAGAGTTTGGGGATACCTATAGTAATCAAGCAAGCCGAGAGGTTGTTTTGCTGGATGAAAATCGAAATCCTGTTTCTATTAAAGACCAATCGCCTTCATCTGGTATAGAAGACAAAGATAAAGAATTTAGAACGCACGGCGTCGAATGCATCGGTGAATTTTGTTTTGCTTGGTTGAAAAAAGTAGTATACACTGAACCGAGTGGGCTTAATATTTATGGTAACTACTCAACGACTCAAATTGTAAATGTTTATCGCAATGATGGAAACGGTTTTAAAGCTTCACCCGACTTTATTGTTCAAAAATCTAGAAACAAACCAGCTAATGATTACTATCCAAAGAATTACAACACTTATTTGATTCGAGATGGTTTTATCATCCAAAATGGAAATTATTTCATTATTTATCAATGGAATGGAGAAGCATTTTCTGAGAACTTTCTAGACCTTGAAACAATTAATGGTGAGGGGCGTTGGAGAGAAATAACTATTTACCCTGCTTCTTCTTATATCCTAATTAAATCTCAAATTAATTTTGATGGACTTGAGGATGGGGCTAAGTTTTATGTAATGAAAAAAAATGAAAACAATGAATGGGTACTAGATGATTTTTCCAAAAAATGCGGCTATGCAAATAATGAAAATTATGGAGTAAGCATTCGAGATAAAGAATATGATCACTGTCTGTTGTTTGGAAAAATTTTGGATGTTGTCAGTGTCTCTGAACATGGTTTTGCCATTGCAACAAAAGCTCAATCAAGTGGTGAGAAAAGTGTTATAAATGTTTTTTCCACAGATGGGCCTAAAATAAAAAACATTACAAAAAACATCATACCATTCGAAGGAGCTTCTCATGTCTTGGATGGTTATCCAATGACCTTTGGCCATGAAATAAAGCAGGTATTTTTTTCTGATGAAGTCTTAATTGTCGAGACTAAACAGTCTAATGGTTTATTTAATAGCTATAAATATTTATACGACGGAAGGTCTTTTGTAGGTTTTGATTATATAAATCACACTCCAGCAACAAGTATTTATTTGGGCAAGTCTTATTCGAATGCGCCAGGTTATTTTATAGAAAATAATCATGAAAAGGGAACTGTTTATTTTTGGTCCAAAAAAGTAACTAGTTCAACGGGTCAAACTAAATTCGTTAAAGAACCACAATTGCTTTGTGATATTCAAGGTAGAGATCCTGCTGAATATAAAGCAAGAGTTAAGATTTCTGACAAATTTATTTTTTGTGAGACAGTTAATGCTAAAAGTCGTGAAAATATCGATGGACTAGATCCTGTATTTGACGAATATAATCATTCAGGTGATGATCACTACTTAAATAAACTTTATAGGATATTAAAATCAAATTCTGGAGAAATAAGTTTAGAGGATATCTCTAGTTATACGCCTAGTTTTTCTACTAATTTTAGGTTTTCGCCTATGAGTGATTTTGTGTACTTCGAAAAAAGATATAGAAGCGTTTTAAAGGATGAAACTTGGTGTGCTTGGGTTTTTTCTTGTGCTATAGAACCTTATATGATTGAGGTTAATTTTGAGGCAAATCCTGATGAAATATTTGGTGCATCTAAGTCAGTTCCTAGTTTAAGTAATAGCGATGCTTACGATTTAAGGTATTCAAATGTGAGCTATTTGCGAGCTACAGCTAATCTAGGCTCTACCTCTGAACGTATGCATATCCAATTATCTGCCTTTGACGGTTTGGGATACGGAACTCCAAGTCCCAAATATGTAGTCGCTTCTAAATCGGTAGTCGATGAGGCTAGCCCATATTCTTCAAATTCAGTTAATTTCAATTTTAGCTATACAGGTAACAACGTCTTTTTTGGTAATGTCTATGATGATATGTATTATAATAGATTTTCTGATAAACCCATCTTTGAAGTTGTAAAAGTAAATAAGACTACAAATGATGACGACCTTATTGAAACAAATACATATCGTTTTTCCAATCAAGGCTCTATCTCTGAAAGTGCTCGTTGGAAATTAAATTCAAAAGTACAGTCTGATGCAAATGGTAAGACTAGATTTTCTTCTAACAATGATTATTCAGTTTTAAAAAAGATGAACCTTCCTAGCTTTATTGATTTTCCATATGTTTTTCGAGTACATAATGTGACTTACGATTCTAAGTCTGGATGGAATAATTCAACTTCAGAAGTTTTTCATATAAATGAATTTAATAATCAACCTCATTTCACCTCGACTCAATTGGGTGAGAATTATTTGGTTAATCAAACCATTTTTTCCGATCAAGTTATTAATGGTGTTTCTTACCAAGTGCCAACGAAAAAAATCACCTATAACTACGAAAAGCATAATCCTAAATATGAAATTCTGGCCCATTCTGATATGAATGAATTATTAGATGCCTCAAAAATAATTTCTTTTTCTAGAACGGATTTTCATCAAGATATCCCTAATTTTCCTAAAGATCAATTTGTTTGGAAAGACGTTGATCAGAGTTTGGATAATGAGAATTTAAAACAAGGTGAAAGCGGTGAATTTAATGTTGATGAGAATTTGATTTTGATCAATTCTGTTACTAAGTTAAATCATTACAATCAGGTTAAAGAGAGTGCTGCTCTTAGAGACTTATCTGAGTGGGGCAATGTTTTTACATCTATTTTTTATAGTACATCAAGGAGTTTGCCAGAGGCGATATTCACCAACGCACGTCGAGAAAATGTATCTGTAATGACGGGTGAGAATGGTCCTGACTTATCTGAGTTAGGAGGGGAGTTTACTAACTCTTGGTATATTAGCCCTAGTGTTGACTTTGAAGCCTATGAAGTCTATGACGGAAATTATTCACTGAAAGTAAATGACAATTATGGTTTGATAAAAAAAGTTAATCTTAAAGATGTTTCTAGGGGGAATGATTTAATTGTTTCGGCTTGGATTAATTCTGAAGAACAAGAATTCATTAAACTAGTGGCCGAAAGAAGAAAAGATGATGGCTCTAATGACGGTTTATATTTAAATGAATTCTCAACTAGTTTGCCCAAAAATGGTGTTTTTAAACCTGGTATTTGGCAAAGATATGAACTCGTAATTAAGTATGAAGACATGATTAAGGACGGATTGTTCTCTTCAAATGATACTAAGGATCACTTAAGAATCTGGGTGGGAACGGGTCAAAAACAAAACAATTCTACGCGTATTATTTATGTTGATAATATTGTTATTTACCCCTCTGATGCTAAATTCGAATTAGTGAATTATGATAGAGATGGTAAAAAAATTAGCACGACAAATAACGAACATATTCGCTTATCATATGAATATGATGATTTCGATCGAATTATTGGTATAAGGGACGATGAGGGTAAGTTATTTAGTGAGTCAGCCTTTCATAGAATTGGCGAGAACGTAGGGGGCTTCTAATGAAATACAAATTCATTCTATTATATTTATTATTTTCGTTGGGCTATGCTCAAACTTTAGATAGCGATAATTTTTCGTTTCATTCTCGCAGTTATGAATTCGGTTTTAGTAAAGGCAACTTTGTTTCGAATTGGTCTTTTGAAAATCGATCGTCTCATTGGCATTCTAATGAGAATGCCCTAGGAGTCACTTTTTCTGACCCAAGGTTTTTGGCTGCCAATGACCCAACAGGTCTTTGTGAGACCTGTGAAGCGGTTAGTGGTAGTTATGTCGCTTTAGCAGCTGGTCGTTTTGAAGGTGAGGCTATTAGTGAAATTACATCGTCGAGAATTCCGATTTTACCAAACCAAGACTATACACTTTCGTTTTACTATAAAAGCAAATCACTGTCTGGACACGTAAGTCCTGCACTTAGATTTTACGGAAATAAAGCTGAGGGAGTGGTACCGGTATACAAGGGCAATGAATTTGTAAATAACTCAAACTGGACCTTTTATACCTATAGTTTTACCGTTGCAGATAACGCCACCAAATATTTAGAGTTAACCCTTTTTTATACGGACGATGGTGGTGGGACTGTTTTTTTTGATGATGTTGTGATTGAAAAGGGCTTGGTTGCCACTCCTCGCTCAGAAAATAAAGAATTGGTTTCTTTTAGTGATGGTTTTGGTCGTGCTCATCAAACCAAATCTTTATTGTCAAAGAAATTAGTTACAGATTTTTTCCCGAGTACATGTCATTCAAACTTCTTAATCTATGGTACGAACTCTTTTGAGTCTGAAGGTGGAAGAGTAACTCAAGGGAATATTGGCTCAAACGGAAGTGTGATTTTAAGTGGCCCTGGTACATATCCTTATCTGTATCCTGAGGGTGAGCTTAATGTTTATACTTATGGTGATTTAACAATTCGAAATGGGGCCACGCTTTACGGCGATGTCTTCGTCGATGGAAATTTCAACAGCAATAATTCATGGACTGGTTCGACAATTGATTACAATAATTATGGTGCTTGCGAAGCACTTCCTAAAGACCTAGGTGAATTCGAATCTGTGAATAATTTAAATATTGAGAATGATCAAATAAAAACGATTGATCCAGGTGTTTATAGAAATTTTTATGCATACGCTAGATCTGAAGTTACCTTAGTTTCAGGTAATTATTATTTCAAACGTTTTAAAATTGAAAATAATGTAAAGCTTAAGTTAGATCTTCGAAATGGTCCAATAAATATTTACGCGCAAGATTTTCTTCAGTTAGATAATCAATCCTCAATGGAGGTTTTAGAGGGTTCAACTTCATTTGTAAGCTTTTATAGTAATCAAATTCAAAGTCTTTATTTATCGGGCATTACAGGATTAGTGGGTGTATTTCATCTACCTAGAGGGCGAATAGAGCTTCAGAATGGTCAAAGGTTAGAGGGGGCGGTTTATGCGAAAGATGTGAAAATCGCGGCTAATTCTATCGTAACGAGATCGCAGTTATTAGATGATGCAGTTGCTAAAAATGGTCTTGAGTTTAAGTCAAAGTACAAAGTTGTTGAGACAGAATTTGATGAGCTGGGTAGACCTATTAAAACGACCCTTCCTTTTGTTACTGAAACAACAAGCAAAGGGTTTGTTCTAGGCGCTTTTGACGGGGTAAACGAATATTACGGTCCATTAGGTAATGGAGAGGATGCTAAGGGTTATGCTTATACAGAAAGTCTGTACAAAAATGATGGTTCTTCTCAAGTTGTCAGCACGGGTCTGCCTGGTGAATATCACAACTTAAATGAGCCGAATGCTAGGGTCGGTTTTTCTGACTTTATTTTTGTAAATAATTTAGAAATTCCAGAATTTACTGATGTTAAAAATATCGGTAATGAGACTAGTGGTGCCAATGCTGAGTATAGACTTGATTACTCAACAGATGTGAATGGTAATGTCCAGTTAAGTTGGACGAATAGGTTGGGACAGTTAGTAAAGAGTGCCTCTAATGTGAATAGACCAAACGCATACAGTTTATCTTGGAAATGGAGTGTTACTCTCTATAGTTATGATAAATACGGTAGACTAAATCAAACACTTACCCCTAATGACATGGGGGCTTTACAAGAGCTTATAGATAACGAACAAAGTTTAGAGGGTTATACTCCTCAATTTGCTGAGTATGGAAGTTTTAATTCAGCAGGAGAACAAATTGCATTTTATTCTCAGGATAAAGGTTTGACAAGAATATGGAGGAATATTTCAGGTCAAATTAGATTTACCCAAGATGAAGGGCAACGAGAATCAAATGATTACACCTATCAAGAGTATGATAAGCAAGGCCGAGTTAAAGAAAAGGGTCTTGTTAAGTTAGCACAAGATCCAAATAATGACCTCGTTCAAAGTGCAATTGCATTGCCAGGTAAAAATGAACGGATTCTTTATTATTACGATTCAAAAGAAAATTTGATTGAATACGAACAACTTGTTTCAAATCTTCAATTAGAAAATACGAGAAATCGACTCATTGCAGTATTTAATACCAATATTGATGCTTGGTTACCTAATGTGCCACTTGCTAATAAGCTAGTTGGGGAATTTTACAGTTATAATTCACGAGGTCAAATAAATAGAACGTATAAGTATATCGGAGCAATAACAGAAACAGGTGCTGAAAAGCGATTTCAACGAATAGAATTTATCTATGATGATTTACACCGTTTAAGTAGAGAAGAAGTGTATTCGGGTAATGAATTGATTTCTGTAAGGCAATTTTTATTTGACAGTGATTCTCGCATTGCAGAAATAAGAGATGGGCAAGATCGAATTATTACAAAATACAGTTATGATGACCTTGATAAATTAGAGTCGGTACAATTGGGCGATGGTACCGAAATGACTTTCAAAGACAATATTTTGGGCTGGACTAAAGAACTTAAGGCCACTCAAATTTCTACAGGTGAAAATGTATTTCAACAGAACTTAGGTTATTTTAATAAGGCCATTGATCATGCGAGTATACCCGATCTCGACGAAAAACAGTATGATGGTCGAATTACGCAAAATGTGTATAAATATTCAAATGATATTGATGCTTTAAATCCACTTCGCATAAACAACTACATCTATGATGATTTAGGTCGAGTTGTAAAATCAAAAGCATTTATAGAAGAAATATCAGGCAGTTCATTAGATGAAAAGTCAAATGTTGTTGCAAGCCCTTTTGCCATAATAGAGGATAATTCTCAATTGATTGAGACAAGCTTTGACTTAAATGGTCGCATTCATCATAAAAAAGTGGGATCTGCTTTAGGGGCTGACTATACTTATCAAAACGGCTCCTATAAATTGAGTCACATTACAGGTGAAATTTCAACAGAAAGTTCAAGAGCGTTTACTGAGGCGAATAAGTTTATTTACAACTCAAGAGGGGCTTTAATTGAAGACCAATCAAGCCAGCAAAAACTTGACTACGATTGGAATATAATGCCCACAAAAATGACAAAGGGAGATGACCAAAACAATACATCACAATATGAGTTGTATGATGCCAGTGGTAATCGAACCACACAAATAAATAGTGAAAAAGTAAATGGTGTTGAGAGTTTTAAAAGTGCGATTCACTATGTGAATATGGGTGGCATAAATACCAATACGATCTACGAAGATTATGCTACCGATGAAATCACCCAAATTGTGAGTTTGAATGGTGCTTCAGCTAAAGTAGGGAGAAAGTTACCTGGTGATCTAGAAGAGTTCTACATAAAAAACTACCAGGGCAGTGCCATGAGAACGGTATCGCGTGAAGGTGATTTTCATGAGGGCTGGATCTATGACTATTTGGCTGATGGTCAACCTCAGACTTTACGCAATAAGTCTAATGAAGAAGTGGTCGAGAGATAC
>JBNKYI010000043.1:0-11588 GCA_050300815.1 Fibrobacterales bacterium | reverse complement strand
TTGCAAAGCGCTCCATCAAGGCTTGAATCATCTCGGGCGCTTGATTGTAGTAGGGGTTTACGGTTTCGCGACCTTGAAAATAAACGTCGGGATTTTGCGCAGTTCCTCTGATACTTGGGCGATCAGGAGTTAGCGCTCTAGAGCGATGATCTAAAAGATCTCTTTCATCAACCATCGCCGTTAAAATTTCGTCAGACAGATAACTGATTTTAGCCACTTCGTGCGAAGTTCTAAAACCATCAAAAAAATGCACAAAAGGAATTCTGGTTTTTAAACTAGCAGCATGACTGATCAAAGCCAAATCATGGGCTTCTTGCACACTGTTTGAAGCAATCATCCCAAAGCCCGTTTGGCGCACGGCCATCACATCACTATGGTCACCAAAGATCGACAAACCTTGGGCTGCCAAAGAGCGAGCACTGACATGAAAAACTGTCGGCGTGAGTTCACCCGCAATTTTATACATGTTGGGAATCATGAGCAATAGGCCTTGCGAGGCCGTAAAAGTTGTGGTAAAGGCACCACTTAAAAGGGCTCCATGAACGGTTCCCGCTGCTCCACCTTCACTTTGCATTTCGATCACTTTGGGAACTTGCCCCCAAATATTTTGTTTGCCCAATGCCGACCAATTATCGCTGTGCTCAGCCATGGTCGAAGAAGGGGTGATCGGGTAAATGGCGATGATCTCGCTAAGTCTATGGGCAACGCTTGCCGCGGCCTCATTTCCATCAAGAGTCTTCATTTTGGGCATGGGAGTTCCTTTCCTGCGATGCCCCAAGTTAAGCAAAATACAGGCCATCCACCTCATCAAAGAACTTACCCATTCAGACGCTAATGCTTGAAAAATTAGAAGTTTCAGCAACAGCGAATCCCTCTCATCACTTCAACAGTCTTCAAAATTTTGACTTAATGCCACGCAATGTGCCAAATTTACACTTTGAGCATTTAGCCATGGTCTCAAATTCCCCAATTGGGCTAATGGATTGAAGCTAAAAATTGCAACATTGGACGCACTTTTATGTATGCTTTAATTGCAAAAATTGATCGGACTTGTGCGCATATATCCTTGACTCACATGCCGATTTGTTAAAAAAAACAGCCTCGCCTCAACTTAAAAAGACGAACCGCTAGACGCGAAAGGACAATCTATGAAAACCTATAGAAACTGCCAAAGTTGTGGTATGCCTCTCAGCAAAGATCCCGAAAAGGGCGGGACCGAAAAAGACGGAGCCAAAAACCTCATGTACTGCAGCTATTGTTATAAGGAGGGTGAATTTACGCAACCCCACTTTACGGTAACCGATATGCAAGAGTTTTGCAAAGAAAAAATGAAAGAGATGGGATTTCCCGGCTTTCTCGCAAAATTTTTCACCATGGGGCTCCCTCGGTTAGAGCGATGGAAAAAAGGCCAAGATTAACCTTTTCGCCTAGATCTCTCGCGTTTAAGAACACATCTAAAAAACAAATCCCCTAGAGGCCCCATGTCTAAATTCAAAATATTCACCCTCGTCTTCGCCATTTGGTTTGCGCTGTCAGGTCTTCTGACGCTCCTGAATTTTCTCGGTTTTAATGACAATGAATACAACCTGTCTAACATTCTGTATCTCATAATTAACCCCATCAACGCAATTACAGGCTCTCACAACTTATTTATTTCATTACTAGGTGGTTTATTTTTAACAGGTCTAATCGCCTATGCTTGGATACAAAAAATCATCCTCAAAATTTACATCAGCCTTGCAATATTGATCTTTCTGACGGTGGGAGTTGGATTCAACTATTTCCAGAGTTCCCGGTGTCATGACCGGGGTATGAATTGGCGACCACTCTCTTTTCAGTGTCGATAAGATCGTTATTTTCCCAAACGGGTCTCTTATTGTGGGGATTTCGCAGACGAATCCGTCGGGCTCAACAGTAATTTTTCAAATTCTTTCACCCGCGCCACCTGCGCTTCACTGAGAAATTCCACACCCTTCCACTGCTTCATCAGGGCAATTGCCGCCGCCGTGTCCATCGCCTTCCATTTTTCTTCAATCATCTCAAGCAAAAGTTTTTGATTTTCAGAACGCTCATAGAGCTCACTTTGTTTTTCATAAATGATTGAATCTAAACTATCTGATTTCCATTGCAAATTTTCAAGACTTTCAAATGCCTTCAACGCCTCGACGGGAGTTCCGTTTTCATAAACCTTCAACACCTCAGTCAGTCGAGTTTCGGCTTCTTTCTTCACCCATTTGTAATAAAGGTATCCACCGCCAACCAGACCACCAATAACCAATAAGGTGATAACATCACTCAGCGAAATAAATTTTTGAGGCTCGTCCTCTTTCTTGAGAAAACTCATAATTCCTCTTTTCTGCGCTAAATCCAAAACTATTTCGCCGAAATTTAAAAAAGATTCTCGACTTACAGTTATTGTGTAAGAATCGAATGAATTTCATTCGCGGTGTTTATGAAAATTTCAAATGAAGACCTTTTCAGAGATGCCCTTGAGCCAATTTTGCGTTTTTTCTCTCTGTTCATCTTCAAAATCATAGGGGTGCAACACAATTCTCCCCAAACCCAAATAGAGCAACGGCGTCAATATCCATTTTGACATTTGCCATAATCCAGGACGATCCATCAAGCTCACCGGCAGGCTCCACTCTTTTTTTCCTCGCTCATAAATTCCCAATCGACTTTCGTACTTCACCCCTTGAGTCACCAACCAAAAACGAAAGTTCCTTTCGTCGTGCCAAGTGGGAGGAACAAATCCCTCGGGAGAACCGATACCCAATTCTTCCCAAGCAGACAATGCAAGGGTGTAGCGATGTTTCGCCTCTGCGAGACTCAAGCCGCAAAACTCCGCTTCTCCGCGACACATTTTTTGCACCAAACGCCCTTTGAGCGAGCCTTGATTCTCACGGTCGGCTTTGTGTTTGAAACCATGCAACCAAAGGCGTACACCACGTTTTGATTGCTCTTGCAAAAAGACTTTAAATTCTGCAAGTCGCTGAGGTTCTTTCGTCTCTGTTTGGGGAATCACCATCAGATCGATGTTTTGCCAGCCTAATTTGCGGCAAAATTCAATAGCCCCCCCCATTTTACTATAATTGTCGGCCGAAATATCGTGAATCGCCAAGGGGATTCCGGGGCCTTGCAGGGCCTTACTTTCTTTGACCGAATTGGATTTCTGCATGAAAAACCTTGTCATATTTGATCTTGATGGAACCTTAGTCGACAGCTTGGCTGACCTCGCTGATGCGGTAAACTACACCTTGCAAAAGCTTCATCAAAATCCCGTCGATGAAGAATATGTAAAAAAATCCATTGGGGACGGTGCCCGCAAACTCATTGAACGCTGTGCCCCTAGCCTAAATCACAAAGAAATAGACCAAGCTATGGACATCTTTCTGCCCTATTATGACGCCCACTGCACCGTTAAAACTCGCCTCTATCCAGGGGTCAAAGACTGGCTTGAAATATTAAAAGCTCGCGGGTTAAAAATTGCTCTATTGACCAACAAGCCCGAAATTCCCAGTCGCCATATCGTCAAAGCCCTCGGCGTAGATTCTTATTTCGACGCAATTATTGGCGGCGATACTCTCTCAGAAAAAAAACCGTCCCCTCTGGGTATTCACACTTTGATTTCACAATTCAACATCCCGCAAGATCAAGTGCTAATGGTAGGAGATGGCACACCCGATATTGAAAGCGCCCAAGCCTGCGGAGTCGAATGCATTGCCATTCTAAACGGCATTGGTTTTAGAGAAAGTCTATTGAAACTCCAACCCGATCACATTGTTGAATCCTTTTCTGAAATCCCCCTTTTACCCGAAATCGCCTACGGAAGCCTGAATGAACGATAAGCCCACGCCCGCTTCAAACGAAGCCCAAAGCCCTAAGTATCACATGATCACCTTTGGGTGTCAAATGAATGAGTACGATTCTAATCTCATCGCTCAGCAGCTTGAAGATTGTAATGCCGTGCCTACCGATGACGCTACCGAAGCCGACATTGTTGTCGTCAACACCTGCTCTGTTCGAGAAAAGGCCGAAGAAACCGCTTACAAGTCGTTAGCTCAGCTTAAGGCTTTAAAAAAACGCAAACCTAGTATGCAAATCGCCGTTGTAGGTTGTATGGCTAAAAACAAAGGCGAGCAAATCCCCACCGATCTCAGCCATGTCGATTACGTCTTAGGCCCCGACAACTACAAGGATATTGACGCCCTCTTTTTTGGCAGCCAAGCCGCTGAGGCTCGGCAAAAGCGTCTTGAAAAAAGCTATCAGGTGATCACTGACTTCGACGAAGTCGAGAACTATGCGGGAAAAAAAGCCAAGCTCGCCTCTTCTTATTCGACCTTCATCACCATTCAACGAGGATGCAACAAACGTTGCACCTACTGCATCGTCCCTTTTGTTAGAGGCAACGAAAAGTATCGCCCCGTCGGCGAAGTTCTCGATGAAGTTAAACGGGCGGTCGACCTAGGCGTCAAAGAAATTACTCTGCTCGGGCAAACCGTCAATTCTTACCTCTACGAAGGAGACACCTTTGCCAGTCTATTGGCCAAAGTCTCTGAAATTAGCGGAGTCGAGCGCATTCGATTCACCAGCCCCCACCCCAAACATTTCACCGATGATTTGATTTGGTTGATGGGAAACCGCGACAATATCTGCAATCACGCTCATATCCCCGTGCAATCGGGCTCAACCCGCATGCTAAAAAAGATGCGGCGCCAATACGATCGCGAAAAATTTCTTGAAATCGCCGGAAAGTTACGCAAAATTCACCCCGACTTTGCGCTGACCACCGACATTATCGTCGGCTTTGTCGGTGAAGAAAAAGAAGATTTTGCCGATACGCTAAGTCTCGTCGAAGAAGTTCGCTTTGATTCTGCATTTATGTTTGCTTATAGCCCTCGCGAAGGCACTAAAGCTTTTGACGAAACCGAAACTTTGTCTAACGAAGAAAAACTCGTACGTCTGCAAACCTTAATCGACCTGCAAAATAAGATCACTTTTGAACAAAACCACAAAATGATTGGCAAAATCAAGCCGATTTTACTCGAAGGGCCCAGTCACCGCGACCCCAATGAATGGGTGGGAAAAACCGAATGCTTCAAAAAAGTGATTGTTCCCGGTAAAAACTATCAGCCCGGCGACATTGTCTATGCAGAAATCAACGATATTCGCGGCTGGACTCTGCGGGGAATTCCCGCAGAACAAAGACTCGGTGTTTTCTAAGGCAAATCAATTTTTCGAGATGCCCTTATAAATTACTGGACTATTATATTTAGGGAAACGAGGAGGATTCGTGAACCTGATCAAAAATACCCTACTTATCATTCTAATCGCCTTAGTCGTGACGCTCTCTGTTCAAAATCTCGAAGCCTTTGGAGCGACCATTCCCTTTCGCTTCTTAAATTCTACCCCCTTGGCCATGCCCTTTGTTTTTTGGGTCGCGTTAGCTTTTGCCGGGGGCTACTGTCTTTCATTTCTCTTTGCTTTGAGACGCAGCTGGAAAGACAAATTAGAGCGTAAAAAACTTCAGAAAAAAATCATTTCTCTCGAAAAAGAACTGGTTGAACACCGAAACCGCTTTTTAGAAAACGCACCCGAAGACCCTGAGGCCCAATCCATTGAACCCCTTTAAAGCCCTCTTATTTCAACTGCGCGGCAGCGGAAAAAACGAACCTCGGTTTGACCACCTCAATATTGATGAAGTCTTTCAGAGAGCTTTGCACTACAGTCTTTTTAGCGAGCACGATAAAGCGGCCCTCGCTCTGCAAAATTGCATCCAACGCGAAAGCCATCGCCCTGAATTTTATTTGCAATTGGCGCGTACTTATCTCTCTTTAAAAAAGCGAGATCTCTCGATTCAAATTCTCAAAGACCTCCTATTGCGTCCCGAATTGCAAGACGAACTGAGAGCGGGAATTGGACGCTTTCTCCTTTCATTGCTCAGTCCGATCAAAGAGCCCCGCGAGCTCCTTAAGGTCTACGAGCGACTTAGGGGGAGTGAGGTTTCTAACGAAGAAACCTTGTCTAAAGTGCTAGAAGCTTATCTCGAATTGCGCCAATGGGATTCAGCCGAAGCCATTGCCAAAGCCCTGCGTGCACAAGGAGCATCTACAGATACCTACCTCGCTCGCATTTCGTTGGGAAGGCTGCGCACAGAATTTCCCACCGGAGTCGGAGCCTTGGCCGGAGCCCACAAACTCGTTAAAAAATACCCGCAATACAGTCCCGCTTGGGAATTCGAACTTGAGCTCGTACGTCAAAAACACGTTCCTAAAGAACTGCTCGCCCTCTGGAATGCCTTCATTTACGCGGCTCCTGCTGAAGCCTGTTCTCGCCTTTCTCAACTCGAAAGTGATCTTTTTGAAGGAGACCTCTTTGGCGAACTTCTTCCTTTATACCGTCAAATGAATGCCAACCTGCAAGAGCTTCCCCTTTCTTTTTTTGTCCATTACGCTCGGGCACTTATTCGAGAAGGCCACTGGAACGAAGCCTCTCATCTCGCTTTGGATATGTTTGTCAAAGAAGAGGCCCAAGTTGCCCTCGACTTTTTAGTTCAAGAAATCCTGCCTAAGCAGCCTTCTGAAAGTGATTTTCCCAAAAAACTATGCCGCATGTTAGCCAGTTTGCCAAATGCCAAAGGACCCCAATGACCCGATTTTTATTTGTCTTGTGCGCACTCTGCAGTTTGACTTTTGCAAACCCCTCTCAAGCCCAAAGGTCGCGCCTAGAAAACCAGCACGCCATCGCCGCCTTAAAATTTGAGCAACTCGCTATAAATGGTCATCACCGCTATAAACTGCAATCGGTTTTGGCTTGGCTTGACCTCGCATCGACCTCACCCGATTATTTCGACAAAGCCCAACAAACCATCGACAGTCTTTTGGTCAGACTTGAACCTGAAGATTCGCTGTACTTTCCGACACAATTGGTTAGAGCCTGGGTCAAACACAAAAAGGGAGAAACTCAAGAGGCCCGCCAAATTCTCGACCAAGCTGCAAACCACTTGACTATGGCTGACCATCCCCTATATCTCTGGATGCAGTTTCATGTTTTCATTGATGAGGATATTGAAAAATCAGATCTCGCCCGCCAAACACTGCTAAAAAAATATCCCCAAAGTCCTGAGGCTCACGCTTTGATCAGCTTAGGAGCGTCTTCAATTGGCGTTAAGAAAAGCACACAATCTGCGCCAGCAAAGAAAGAAAATGAAACAACCGTCAAAGAATTTGCCTTTCACCTACAACTCGGTGCATTTAGCTCAGAAACAAACGCCCAAAAGGCTTTAAATGACATTGGCTCTCTGCCCGAAGGATATCAACTCTTTATTCTTAAAGACGAAAGTCGCAATCTTTTTCTCTTAAGACTCAAAGGCTTTGATACAAAAGAAAAGGCCCATCTATTTGCCCAAGAAGAGCTGCGCCTAGAAAGAGGACAATACTTGGTTCTCTTTGTTCAATGAAAATTCACAAAAAGAGAAGATTTCACCTTTACTTTTTTAGACATCTCCAAAATTTCTTTGCTATATTTGCCCAACCACGCCGAGGTGGTGAAATCGGTAGACACGATGGACTCAAAATCCATTGCTGGCAACAGCGTGACGGTTCAAGTCCGTCCCTCGGTATCAAAGAAACCGCTCTTAAGGGCGGTTTCTTTGTTTTATCCTCTCCCCATAGACATCACAGACATCTCTTTTTATGATTAATACGAGAAATTCATTTTTCATTGGGGATACATGACGTTTTCAAAAACACAACTCACTTCATCGCTCCTTCTCTCGATTCTCTGGGGATGCGGAACCGAAAGCAATTCTTCACAAGTGCAAAGTTGCCGCTGGGTTTACCAAGTCGGCTCAGGAGATCTCTCTGTCGAATATTCCGCCTCTTGTGTCGTCGCCTCTCAAGGTCAGCTTTCTCAAGAACACTGCGAAAGCAAATATAAGGGAACATTCGGTGAAGCCTGTCCATCAGATAGCACTGTTTTAGATTGTGAAAACATCGCTCTATCTACCGACAGTGACGTTAGTGGCAAAGCCTACATTTACGATAAAGCCTTGCTCAACATTTATCAGCTCCGCGCCGATTTTGATTCGATCTCGGTCTGTGAGGCGATTTCTCGTCATTATCTCGAATGATTTGAGAACATATTAAGAACAAAGATATTCCAAATCAAAATATATCATTGCCACATTTGTCAATACTTCTTAATTTTTGGAAAAATAAGGAGTGGTTATGTGTAAAAATCGATACCTCATGTCTGTTTTTACGGTATGTGTATTCGTTTTTTGGGGATGTGGAGACAACTCAAAAGCCCTTTCAGCTACCGAAAAAGTTACCGACACCAAGGCTCAAACAGAGAGCTGCAGCTGGGTCTACGCCTTGACCAGCGGAGAGCATACCGTTGAATACAAGGCCTCTTGCGTTGAGGCAACTATTGGCGATCTCGACAAAGACCATTGTTTGTCGAAGTATAAAGGCTCTGTTGGCGAAAGCTGCGAAACCAAAACGGCATTGCTTACCTGCACCGGAATTCTTCTCGATGCTGAAGCAGGTACGCGAGGCACCGCCTACATCTATGACGCACAGCTTGAAAAATTGCTCGAGATTAACGCCGAGCTCAGCGAAATTGAACTTTGCGAAATTTTTCGACAAGAATTTGTGAAATAAATGGTAAAATGGGTTTCTCAAGGAGAAAAACCATGAATACTCAAATTATTTCTTTATTCACTCTCGGACTTTTAATCTTCTGGGGCTGCGAAGACAGCTCTAGTGGACCCTCCGAGTCTACTGATTTCAGCCAACTCGATGTATGTGTACTCGAAGGGGGCTCCATTTGCTCAACAACACCTAAGGGAGCTGTTGACTCTACAGAGTGCACAGCTAAGGGCGGGACAATCGCCACAGAATGTCCTGCCGGAGAAGACCTGAAGTGTGGAAACCTTGATGTGCCTGAGCATGACGGGGTAAAATCAACCGCCTATTTTTACGGAGCTGAAATGATGACCCTCATTGAAAATACTGCCAAGGCGGGCTCATTGACAGACAATTGCGAAGCGGTCTCTTATTTGCTCGCCCCACCCGCTCAATAAATTTATTCTCTCAATTTTAACACGCCTCTTCGTCAATCCAACGAAGAGGCGTGTTTTTTTCAACCGCCCTCTCACAATGGTGATATTTTGAAAGCATTCGAACAAAGACACCTCTGACTCCCTTATTTTTTATCGCCACGGTAAGGGGCCAGTTCCTCATCCTATTGCTTTTCTAAAAAAGTTAAATTTGCACCATGAAAATTTTGATTCTCGCGTTCCTAATCACCTCGGTTCCCTGTTCTACCGCAGAAAAACTCCCTAACTCGTGGGAAGGTTTTGATTATGAGATGGCAGGACTCAGCCGTCAAGAATTTGCCATATTGCAAAAGAGTAACCTGTCAGAAGAGAGTTTCTATGAATTAATGAAACTCGGCGTTAAACCCTCAGAATACCTTTCTAAGCCCTGGTTAAAATTGGGGATTAACGAAGAAGAATGGTGGACTCAGAAAAAAATGGGCATGTCTGACGAAGACATGGATCAAAGCTGGAAATCTCGGTACACCGATAGAAATCAAGCTTGGCTCAGCCTTCTCATTCCCGGATATTACCAATACAATCACCATCAGCCCTTGAAAGGGGCTTTAGTCAACACACTCAACATTTTGGGGCTAAGTGCTTGGCTATGGACCGAGTTTGCCCTCAAAGATCCTCGCTCCATTCACTTTGCATACCTTGCGGCTACTGGAAATATTTATAGTTTTGTCGACGCTTGGTTGCAAGTTAAACCCGTGGTTGAGCAACCGAGTAATGACCATTTTGTTTACTCTCTTCCAAAGTCGACTTCCCTCGGGATCGCTTTTTCTTTTCGGGCTCTTTTCTAAAATGCAGGAAATCTTACTCAAAAGCAAAATTCACCGCGCCAAAGTTACCGACGCCAATCTCAACTATGAAGGCAGCGTGACCATTGATCGCCACCTTATGGATCTCGCCCACCTGCGCGAATTTGAAAAAGTTTCGATCGTCAACATCAACAACGGCGAGCGCTTTGATACTTATGTCATTGAAGGGCCCGCTCGTTCGGGAACCGTTTGCCTCAATGGAGCAGCAGCCCGCTTGGTTCAGCCCGGTGATCTTGTCATCATCATGGCCTACGTTCACTTGACAAGCGATGAGGTCGAAAAGCACAAGCCTCTCGTCGTCATGGTCGATGAACACAACCATCCCGTTGCCTAAGACACTTTCTCTTTTGGGCTCCAGTCAACTCGGCCCGTTCTTTTTAAGGACGTTCTAAAAATCCATTCATCCTAAAATTTTCTCTTGGTAAAGCGATTTTTCGGGGGGCCCTTTATCTTATATTTTCTCTATGCGAATTTTTTCAGTCATTGTCATTTTTGGATTTTTGCGGGTAAACCTTGCCGTTGCACAGTCTCCCTATACCCCGTGGCGAAATGAGGGATTCAACCCTAACACGCTCAAGAGTTCGCCTTCTTTTTTTGATCCTCGCCGCTTTTCTATGCAGCAATCTTACACGATGAGTTACCTCTCTGGCCCCAACGGCAGCTCGAGCTCGGGAATATATATGAATCACCTTCGCTTCGCTCTGACCTCTAGCCTTTCACTATACACCGACCTTGGTTTTTACAACATCTTCCACCAAAGTTCATCGGGATTGGGGAGTGATAACCGGGGGCTCGCTGATGTCAACGCACCTCAATTTGTCATTCCGCAATTTGGTTTAACTTACCAACCTTCTGAGCATTTCACTCTGATGCTTAATGTCATCACTCCCGATGCCTACGAAATGGGCTACGACCCCTACTCTCCCTTTTTGAGAGCCACGGGTTATGACCGAATGAGGAGCCGACTTCGCTAATGCTTAAATTCCCCATCTTTAGCGCTTTAGTGTTGCTATCTTTGCTCTCGTGTGAAAAAAAAGAACCTGTTGTTGAAACGCCCCAAGATCCCATTCAGGGAGAAATACAAGTTCTTAATGGTTGTGGAATCGCCAAGGCCTCTGACCGTGTCAGAGATTTTCTTCTCCAAAAGGGTTTTGATGTTATTGAAACAGGCAATGCCCCGACTTGGAATTACCCCCATACCTTAATTGTTTTACGCAAACCCGACTGGAGTGGTGTTAGCGCATTAAAAAAAGCATTGAACACCGACAGAGTTTTGCTTTTGCGAAACCCCGACGCTCTTGTCGATGTTAGTATATACCTAGGAAAAGATATAGAGGAGCTCCTGCTTAATGAGCCAAAAAAAGAATCCTGAAGATCAAATTCTGATCGACACATCAGCCAAAATTCTCTTTTCAAAAAGAGTCGAAGAGGTCGTCTTAATGACTCTGACAAATCTCAGTGACATCTGCGATTACTACCTCGTGGGCACCTGCCAAAGCGAAGCCCAGATGAAGGCCGTAATTACAAGCTTAAGTCGCGGTCTAAAGGCTTATACAGGCAAACCCATCGCCGTAGACTACCGCCATGGTGACCGCTGGGCTGTCCTTGATTTTGGTGTCATTCTCATTCATCTTTTTGAAGAAGAATACCGCAAACAAATCGCT
>JBNKYI010000042.1:0-11588 GCA_050300815.1 Fibrobacterales bacterium | reverse complement strand
ATTGGAGCGGTTGTCATGGGGCAGATGCTTTGATCTTTGATACTCATGAGCATCAAGAATATTTTTACCAAAAATATGCTCTACATAAACCCTATGAAATAATGCCTGTTTTGATTCGAGAAGAACTTTACCTCAATGCATTTCAAGAAAAAAAGAGAGAGTATAAACAAGTCTTTGAAGTCTTATTTTATGGCACTTATATTCCTTTACAAGGTATTGATGTTATCATCGATGCAGCGACCGAACTTAAAGAAGATTTCGATATTCAATTTACGTTAGTAGGAAAAGGCCAGACCTATGCAGAAATAGAGGCAATGGTTGCAGAGCGAAATTTGAGTCATGTGAGGTTACATCCGTCGGTGCCTGAAGAGCAGTTGGCCAATTTTATTGATAAAGCAGATTTATGTCTGGGTATCTTTGGAAAGACCGATAAAGCGGCCCGAGTTATTCCCAACAAAGTGGTGCAGTGTTTGGCGATGAGAAAGCCGATTATTAGCCGTTCTTCTTCAGCTATGTCGCGTTATTTTACCTCGGGAGAGAATATTTTGTTGATTGATGAAATAAATGGTCAATCGCTTGCTAAGGCCATTCTTCGATGCAAAGAAGATCAAGCTCTTTGTCAGAAAATAGGAGAGGGAGGAAGACTTGTTTTTGAGCGATTCTTTACGAAAAATGCGGTGCGCGATAGAATAGGTCGGTTTTTAAAAGATTAATGAGTATTGCTCAGTGAGCATTTTCTTTTTTTATTAAGAATCGGTGTCGCAATGAATATTTGCCCGGTTGATAGTGAAATAGCGAAAAGCAAACACCCAGTAGGCAAAGGTTTTTAACAAAATTAGAGCGTTGTAAAATGATCCAAGCCCAAGAGTCTGCAGAACAGATTTCAGATGGAATTGAAAAAAGGGCGGGAAGGTGGACAAGAGACGTGACAATGATGAGAAAACTTCCCAAGAGCACGGCTGCAAATTTGAGATAAATTCCCGAAATGATCAAAAAAGCCCCCGTTAGCAGAAGCAATCCTGAGAGAATAGAGAATATTCGAGGCTCGGGCATCCACGGGGGCATCAGATGCATGATCAATCGATCGTCAATCAGGTGTTCGCCTCCTAGCCCAGCAAAAATAGATGAGAAAAGGATGCGAAAAGTGAGATCACTTTTGGGATTTGCTTGCATTGAGATCCTCGTTTAGTGGTATAGGGTCTAACCAATGGTTGATTTGAGGGAGACTGTGATACAAAATTCTATGGTAGAGAAAACGAGGCGTTAGGCGGCGGAGAACGTCAAAGAAATAAGCATCGATTGTGATGGGATTACGCAGACGAGGGCGTTTTTTCTTCATAATCTTATAAATACTTTGAGCTACAGACTGAGATGTGGCCGGGCTATATCCCATGAGTTTTTCTACAAAATGTGTCATGTAGTGATAATACCAATAATAAGGCGATTTTTGAATTTCGAATTCTTTAGGCATTAAAACTTTTTTAAAAGCGAGCGAGTTAATAAAGCCGGGTTCGACGAGACTGACTCTGATATTCCAAGGTTTTAATTCATACCAAAGAGTCTCAGTTAGGCCTTCAAGAGCCCATTTGGTTGCAGAATAAGCGCCCATTGTTGGCATTGCCATCATTCCGGCGACAGAAGAGACATTGATGATGCGTCCATATCGTTGTTGCCTCATGTGGGGTAGACAGCGCCGAATGAGCCCTACGGCTCCAAAATAATTGATTTTCATCAATCGATAATCGTCTTCGTCATCCATGTCTTCAACGGTGGTGCGGTAGCTGATGCCCGCATTATTTACAAGAATATCGGGCATCCATTGAATTTCTTTTAATTGATAGACGACCTGAACAATTTGCCCGAGGTCAGAGATGTCGAGAGGAAAGATTTTCAAAGATTCATTTTCGGTAATTCCCGCTTGTTCGAATAAAGGCAGTGAAGAGGGGAGCGCAGTGGCAACAATTCGACATTGAAGGTCTTTGCGGAGTAATTTAACCAGCTCAAGCCCTATTCCCGAACTGGCTCCAGTGATCAAAATCGTCTTTTGTGTTTTGAAACTGCTCATCTATTGATTGTAAATCAATTTACGTCTAAAAACGAGAGCCCTTTATCACAAAGGGCTACGAAAACGATATTTAGATGGAAAAGAAGCAAACTGGCCTAATTGATTGGTGCTGATTTTCTACAGAGAGCAAATAAATTCACATTCTTTGAAAAAAAAGAGAACCCTACACTCCGTTTAGTCGTCTAAAGGGGCATGAAACGCTATTGTCCCATACCCGAATGTCACTCGCAAAAAATCACTAAAAGTGGATTCTTTCCTCGGCAATGCGATGGAAAAAAGGTCCAACGCTTTAAATGCAAAACCTGCGAAAAAAAATTTTCCACAGCAACAGGATCGCAAAACTATCGACTCCAAAAAAGAGATTTTCATTCGAGTTTCATCTTTTTAATGGCCTCTAATGTCTCGCAAAATAGAGCCGCTCTTTACTTTAATGTCTCTAGAAGCACCATCGCCCATCGCCTCAAACTCTTAGGAGCCAAATGCGAAAGAGCAAATGCATTTCATCGCTCCCTAATGAAAAATTCACTGAGTCGCTTGCAGTTTGATGAGCTCATCACCATAGAACACACCAAGTGCAAGCCACTCTCAGTGGGCGTCGCCATTTGCAAAGACACAAGGTGGATCATTGGCACCGAGGTCTCTAAAATCCCGGCCAGCGGCAAGCTGGCAAAACTAGCACTTAAGAAGTACGGTCCTCGTCCCAACTGCCGAGAGAAGGGACTCCAACGACTGTTTGAAAAGATGGCCCCTTGTTTGAATACCAAGGCGCATATTGAGTCTGATGAATATCCCACCTACGCCCGCGAGCTCGCTAAGGCACTGGCTAAAGGGCTAAGTGAACAGCTAGATGATCTCGATGAGGAAGATGAAAAGTTGTATCAAAGTTTGCGCTACAAGCGGGGCAAAGTCAAACCTGAAAAGGAGGAGTTTGGCAAGTACCGCAGTTTTCTTTGGGAGTTCAAATCCGCTGATGAGAAGCGTTTTAATCCCCTCATTTCTTATTCTTACAAGCAGCACAAGGGCGACAAGGCTTGCGTTGCGGGTCAGGGAGAACTTAAGAAGAAAGTTTTTGACCCCCTCTTTTCGATCAATCACACCTTGGCAATGCTTCGGGCCAATGTCAACCGCCTCATCAGACGCAGTTGGAACACCACGAAGAAGATCTCCTCCCTAGAGCATCATCTCTCGATCTATCAATACGTGCACAACAAGATTTTGCTAAAGGGAAATGTTCCTGAGGCGATCTTAAGCTATTGGGAACGTTAGGTCGGGGATCTTTGAAAATTCATTTATGAGAAATAAAAATTCCTCTAACTTGAGGGATACTAAAAGGGAATATAAAATTTCAATCCCTTCTGTTAGCCATCATCTATTTATCTCACCTAAAGATTAAAAACACATTTTTGGCAACTGAGATACTTCTAATCGAAGTTCAGAAGAACTAAGAATGGAGTTCTAGACCAAAGAAAGAAGTGATTTTCTGCTCGTGACATTCACAAAAATTTTAGCACCAATCAATTAGGCCAGTTTAGAAAAGAAGAGAAAAGAAAAGTTACAAATCATCGAGTGTGTGCAGAAAATCAATCAACTGTTGCATTTCTACTAAACTCAGTTTCAAAGAATCAGCAGGCAGTGTTTGCAAAGGGTTGTCAAAACCCAATCCGATACCTCCGCCGTTGTTGTAAAATTCAATCACTTCTTCGAGTGTCTTGTAAACGCCGTTGTGCATATAAGGCGCGGTTTGTGAGATATTGCGCAATGTGGGAGTTTTAAAGAAATGCTTTCTTTCTGACGTGTGCCAATGTTGATAACGCCCGAGATCTGAGCTGATTTGAGTCGAATCTGTGCCGGGCTCAGGAGTTCCGATGTTTTCGAGTTCACTTTCTCGGTAGTAAGGGGGAACTGTTCCGTTGAAGAGTGGAGGAAAGTGGCATGTTGCGCAGGCGGCCTTGCTCATAAAAAGATTAAAACCGCTAATTTCATCTTTTGAGAGATCAACTTGATTTTTTAACGCTTTGTCAAATCGAGATGAAAAAGGGGCTAACGATTTGATAAAGCGAGCCAAGCTAGAGCGAATGAGCATTGAACTGGGTGAGCGGTGATAGGCGAGTTGAAAGGCTTGTAGATAAGAAGAATCGGCCATTACTTTGGCGAGAATTTCTTCTTCGGTTGTGTTGAATTCGGAATGACTTTTAAATACTCCAACCACTTGATCTTCGAGGCTTCCTGCACGGCGATCGTGGAAAAATCCTTTTTGTAAAGCGCTGTACAAAAGAGTAGGTGCATTGCGAGATATGCCCGGGCGAATTGCAAAGGTGTCGGCAAAAGCTCTCTTGACTTGATGACAAGTCGCACAACTCATTTTTTCAGAATGTGAAAGGCGAGTGTCGTTAAATAAAGCCTTACCCAAATTGATCTTGATGCTATCTAGAGAAGCCTGTTGGGGGTCTCCGAAAAATGCAGAATTAAAACTAGAATCCGAACTGAAATATTGGAATTGATTTTTCAATGCGAGTTCAAAGGGGAACTCGATATTCCAGTCTTTAACCCATTGATTCCACCAGTTGAGTTGTTCTTTTAAGTCAAGTTTCCAATAGGCAAAGCGGTCAAAAGAATTAAAATCTTGCTTGAGTTTTTGTTGAGTTTGCTGAATCTGATCATTAATCTGTTGAAAGAGCGTTTGATCTTTAAATCGTTTTTTATAAAAAACAATATTTGTCCTAATTCCTTCAAGGGCCCATTGGGCTTCTAAGGTCGATTGATTTTGAACCGGAGAATCAAATCCAGTGATACCGAGTGTGGCTGTTCGAATTAGCTGATCTCGTATCATCCAAAGCAGATGGTAATCTTGCAGGTGATTCAGTTGAGTATTATCCTTGATTAACTTGATTCTAGATAAAGTTTTGTCAACGGCATCAAGCAAGTTTTGATTATTATCGAGACTATGATCTAACTCTTCTTCAATGACTTGATAACCAAAAGGTGCAGAGACTTTAATGTCTGTTGCGTCTTCTTCTATCACTTTGAGTAGGTTGGGGGCATTGAGCGTTTCGTAGCTTTCCATTTCAACAGAGGCTAAAATCCATTCAATCTTTTTAAAGTGTTGGCGAGAGAGATTAAAATTTATCCAGCAATTCTTTATGTCTTTTGCCACAATGTGGCCTCGTAAGCTCTCTAAATAAAAGAGAACCGAATCGAGTTGGGCTTGGTAATAGACCTTAGAGGGTTGAAAGGTAAATACAGATCGGTCGCCATTTGTCTCTGCTTCTTTTTGACAGGATACGAACAGAACGCCGATTAGAAAAAATAAAGAGAGAAAGCTTCTAACGAAGCCTTCTCTGGGGTGAAATAGATCGGGTTTAGACAAACTTTTACCTCTCTAAGCCTTGAACAATATAAGCCATAGAACCTTCAGCGCGACTTTCTGCAACATTAGTGACTGCGGTGGGATCAGTAAAAGGTTCTGCTTTTTCCCAACCGTGCATTTGGGTGATCAATAAGAATGCATCTTTTTGACCGGTTACTTCTGAAACATCGATCATACCTGTGATTTCCCAAGTGTCTTCTGTGGTGCCGTATCCAGCTGCCATGGCTTTTTCTTGGTCACACTCTAAAACCACTTTTAGATCACCGGTATTCAGATTGTATTGATAAAGGCGGGCAAAGTGTGTTTTGTTCGCACCATCGAAGTAACCGTTGGGATCTTCTTGAATGTAAGCGTAGTTTTCGGTTACGACAATGTTGTCAGGGCTGTGAAATTCTTTAGCCTTGCCATTTTCGAGGTCACCGTCGAGCACAGGCGAGAGAGTGCCTTTACCTGTGGGATCTGTTTCGTTGAGTATCAATTTATAAGTGCGTCCATAGATTGACCCTTTGCCGACCAAACCGTCTTTCTTGCGACCCGTTACGTTGAAATAAATTTCTCTATTGTGGGCGGCGCTGCCTTTGCGATAGTCGATGTCTTCGAGACGTGAGAAGCCGATAACTCCTTTGCTCTTGGCTTCGGCATCGAGTTTGTCGATTTCTTTTTCTTTCAATTCAACGAATTCGACATCGTAGCTTTTGCCTTCTTCCATATCCATCTCGTATTGAATGCCTTCAGAGGTGACTTTTAGTCCGTAGAGTTTGCCGTTATCGAGATCGCCGCGATCGCCGACGTACATGCCCAATTGACCTGAAGGAACCTCGTTATCTGAGTGATCATCACCGATAAGAACAACCGTTTTGTTGGCATAGGCGTCTTTGTGTAGAGGAACGGCATTTTCTACAGACCACTGCCCCATTGCGGTGAGTTTTCGAGCCGAAGAGGCGTTTTTAGGATCTTTATAAGGATCTGTAGCGAATACGCCCTGACCCGATCCATCCCACTCACCTCCTGAAAGGAAAAGAGGACCAAAACCGTTTTCTTCAGGAGTCGCAAGCGATCCAGAGCACTGGGCCGTTCCGCCAGTGGCTGTTGAATTCAAAATGTATTCGCCTTTGATGGGTTTGAATTTTTCGTCTAAGGTGATACGAGCGATTGAATAGTCTGCTTCGATGTTGTTGATCCAGGTGTAGGTGCCATCACTGTTTTTGAGAACTCCTGATCCGTCGGCCATTGATCCGTATACAAAATCGGGACTCTCAGAAAGTTGATCTTCGGATGAGAGCAAAGGATAAACTTTGAGTCCTGAAAAATCAGAGCTCAATTTGAGATAGGTAGCGGTTTTAGAATAAGCCGAAAATTCAACTTTTGATTTTTCGTCATCTTTGCTGTCGGTGAAGCAAGCGCTCAGTCCGACGAGTGAAATGAAAGCGAGAGAAAGAGTTGTTTTTTGCATGAAATCCTCACGAAATATTTTGCTTACATAAGCTGGTGAACGTACGACCCAAGGTAGAGATCGATTGTTGCGTTAGGATTTCGAAAAGTTGTCTTTTTACACTCGCTGAAGGTGCTGAAGGGTTTCGACCGAATGAGAACGTTGTATTCCCTTAAGGAGCGGGGTTGGGGTTTTGCTTGTGAATGTTTTGAATGCCATCAATCACTTCTTTAGAAAGCTGAATATCGATTGAGGCGATATTGCTTTTTAGTTGATCCATGTTCGTCACTCCAATAATGTTAGCGGCTGTAAAGGGGCGTGAGTTTACCCAAGCAAGAGCCATTTGAGCGGGATCAAGACCGTGTCGTTTTGCGAGCTTGACGTATTTTTCTGTTGCCATCTCTGAACGACCTCCGTAGTAGCGACCCAGTTTGTCTCCAAATAGGTCTTTGCGTGAACCCTTGGGGAGATGATTATTTAGGTACTTTCCTGAAAGAACGCCAAAACCCAGAGGGCTATAAGCCAGAAGTTTTAAGGCTTCGTTGTGACAGATTTCAGCGAGGCCCACTTCAAAAGTTCGATTGAGCAGAGAATAGGGATTTTGAATAGTGATGGGTGCTTTTAGCCCGTGTTTCTCAGCGAGTTGCAAATATTTAAAAGCTCCCCATGCGGTTTCATTTGAAATACCGATGTGGCGAACCTTGCCCGATTGAACGAGTTTGTTGATGGCTTCTAGTGTTTCAAGTAGTGGGGTTGTTTCTTCTTCGGTTTCGGGGCTCTCAAAATCTTGACGCCCAAAAAAGTTGCTTTTGCGCTCGGGCCAGTGAATTTGATAAAGGTCGATGTAATCGGTTTGCAACCTTTTCAGACTTCCTTCAATGGCTTGTTCCATATTTTTCAAATTGTGCTGTGTTTTTCCGCGAATCCAAAACATTCCCGAAGGGCCAACGATTTTGGTGGCGATAACGAACTTATCGCGAGATTGATTTTTTAGCCAGCTCCCAATATAAGCCTCGGTGCTCCCTTGAGTCTCTTCTTTGCCTGGCACAGGATACATTTCAGCAGTGTCAATAAAATTGATTCCTTGATCAGCGGCATAATTGAGCTGTTCATGAGCCTCAATCTCAGTATTTTGCTGGCCGTAGGTCATGGTTCCCAGACAAATTTTACTGACATCGATATCGGTTTGAGGGAGTTTGTTGTAAATCATGTCGGATCCTTTTTTTGAGCTGAGCAAGAAAATAAAAAAAGAGATTCTGAAAATATCTTGCTTCTCGGTTTAAACAAATTTAGGCCGACTCGTTTTTAACGATGCCCTAAAGATGGTCTAAAATGAATTTAATTTGTGCGGCAGTTTCTTCTTTGTAAAGAGAAGTCCCAGAAACTCTGTGAACTTCTTGCAAACTGTGATTGAGTTGATGAAGGCGACGATCGACAAGCTCTTCTAGGGCTTGCCAGACAGATAGAATCTTTGAGTAATGTTTGACATCATCGTCGTTATTCGATGTATCGCCTGGATATTCAGGCAAATAGATTTGAGCAAAAACTTTAGTCTCTTCTAGATTTTCTCTGGCGGTCTCAGTTCGCAGAGAGACGTACTCTTTGATGTCTTTGAGCAAATTAAATTTAAGGGCTTTGTAAAGAGGGGTGCCAAAGCGCCCCTCATAAGAGAGGGCATCAGCGATGAAAACGACCCGTGCCGCATCGTTAGACTTGAGTTCGATATAGCGCTGGAATATCCGATTTTCAAGAAACCCTTGGAAATCTTGCCGAACCTCGGGATGAGAGGCGTCGAACATGGACTTTTCTTCATTTGTGATTTCAGGCAAAATAAACTGAGGAGTCATGAAACGAATTTCGCGAGCCATTTCTGTAGAAAAATACTGATTGACCATCGTATAACTCTTGGCCTCAATCTGGCGACTCTTAAAAGCTCCATCTCTGACGAGGGGAAAAAGATACATCAGCACTCGAGTGTCAAAATTGTCGACTCCCATACTCGTGAGAATATTGCGTATGCTGCCTGCTTTTTGAGCGATAGAGCCGTGTTCGACTTTTGTGCGATCATAAGCAGAGTTGAGTTCACGCGCCCTTCGAACATGATTTTCGGTCATGGGAGTTTTGGTGTGTTTTGTAAATTCGAAGGGCGTTTTCATAGCGCATGCCTTGTGAGTTGCTCAACCATTTCTCTTCTAAGAGATTCCTATAATCTCAATTTTAACAATTTGTGTTTAGTATTGACAGAAATTGAAACAAACGAGAGTTAGATAAACAGGCTTTTTTAACTATCTATAGGGCTTGTGAGGTAGAAAAGGGCATTTGGGCAGAAGAACGTTGATTTGCCTAAAAGAGCGGGATAGAAAGTAGAGATATTGACGCTGGGAATATTGTTTTATGATAAGGTCTAAATTATTTGAGCATATGGAAAAATCGGGCGTAGCCTTTGGAACCTCAGGTGCCCGAGGGTTGGTTCTCGATTTTAGCGACGAACTTTTGTGCGCATTGGCTTTGAGTTTTGTTCAACACATGAGCAAAAAGTGGAGTTTCGAAACGGTTGTTATTGCAGGAGACCTGCGCCCTTCAACCCCTCATTTTGTGAGGGTACTGACCTATGCTCTTAAACAAAAAGGCTACCAAGTCATATATGGAGGTGAAGTTCCGAGCCCGGCATTAGCCCTTTTTGGTTTCACTCATCGCTATCCCTCAATTATGGTGACGGGAAGTCATATCCCCGATGATCGCAACGGTATTAAATTCAATACGCCCGTCGGAGAAATCACTAAAGAAGACGAAAAGGGAATGCTTAACGAGTGCCCTGAGTTAGATGAAAGTTGGTTTGACGGGGATAAGAAATTAAAGGCAACTTTGGCAGAACCCGAAGTGGAATCTGCCGTCGAAGAAAATTATTTAAAACGATATGTCGAGGCTTTGCCTGAAAATGTATTTAAGGGAATGAGAGTTGGTTTTTATCAGCATTCTTCGGTGGGAAGAAAGGTGATTCCCCGGATTTTTGAAAGCTTGGGAGCTGAGGTACTTCTTTTGGGATATAGCGAAGTTTTTGTTCCCGTAGATACAGAAGCCATTCGACCAGAAGATCAGGCATTAGCCCTTGAGTTTGCTCAAGAGCACGACTTTGACCTTTTGTTTTCTACAGACGGTGATGCCGACCGCCCAATAGTGGCCGATGAAAAAGGGCGGTGGATGCGCGGCGATGTCCTCGGAGTGATGACCGCAGATGTTTTTGAATTTTCTGCATTAGCGACTCCGGTGAGTTGTAATTCTTTGGTTGAAAGATGTCAGAAATTTGCCAGAGTGGAACGTACGAAAATAGGCAGTCCTTTTGTGTTAGCGGCGATGGAGCGTTTGGCCGAAGAATTCGAATCAGTGGCTGGCTATGAAGCCAATGGAGGCTTTTTAACACAGACGTCTTTGAAGATGACAAGGGGGACACTGGCTCCGTTGCCCACTCGCGATGCCGTGTTGCCGATGATTGGTATTTTGCTGCACTTGCACAAAGAACGAACCACACTAAGTCAGCTGCTTAGTGAACTTCCCGCCGTTTACACGGCGTCTGATCGAATCAAAGAGACTCCGACCGAAAAATCCAAAGAGCTGATTCTAAGGTTGGTCGAATCCCCCGAAGAGGGTTTGGTGAAGCTTTCTGAGCTTGAGCGGCTAGCGGGAGCAAAGTTGCAAAATAAAGATTTGACTGACGGGATGAGAATGTATTTTGAAAATCGCACCGTAATTCATTTAAGACCTTCGGGAAATGCGCCCGAGCTGCGCTGTTATTCTGAGGCTGATTCTGAAGAGAGAGCGGCTGAGCTTGTTGCCCAAACCTTGTCTCTTATTCAACAGAGGTTCTCTTGATTCACTTTGAGCATGTGACCAAATCTTTTAAAGGAGATTGGAAGGCCTTAGACGATGTTACGTTGAAGATACTCTCGTCTGAATTTGTTTTTTTGACAGGACATTCAGGAGCGGGAAAGTCGACCTTGCTGAAGCACATTTACATGGAAGAGCGACCTGACCTTCGCAAAGGAGGTCAAGTGCTTGTTTCTTTTGGTAAGAACGCAGTATATGATTCGAAGTCGACACAGCCGTCAGAAATCCAGGCGTTGCGCCGTCGCATGGGGATTGTTTTTCAAGATTTCAAGTTGTTAGAGGATCGCGATGTCTTTGAAAATGTCGCCTTTGCTCTGCGAATTGCCGACTATCCTATTCGTAAAATTAAAGAACGAGTCTTTGAAGTGCTTTCCCAAACGGGCATCGGACATCTGCGTAATGCATTTCCTCACACCTTGTCGGGTGGAGAAAAGCAGAGAACGGTTATTGCTCGGGCGATCGCTAACCAGCCCTCAATTTTAATTGCCGACGAACCCACTGGTAACTTAGATCCCGAGAACGCTGCGGGTATTTTTGAATTGCTTAAGCAAATTAACGCTCAAGGAACGACAGTGATTATGGCAACACACAACCCCGATCTCTACGGGGGATCGACCTTTAGACGCATTGTTTTGAGTCACGGTCGGTTGGTGAATAAGGATATTATTTAATTCGGGGTTCGGCCTTTCAATAAGGGCGCCAACTCATATAAACTTCTCGATTCTTCATCACCAAATTCTCGGTTTACCTTCAGTAAACGTCGATTTTGTTTCTTCGTCTCGCTCGTTTCTCTGACTTGCCCCTATCCTTATTTCAAGGCCTCACCCCTCATGAGTGGG
>JBNKYI010000041.1:0-11896 GCA_050300815.1 Fibrobacterales bacterium | reverse complement strand
AGATCAAAAGTTATGACAAAGATAAAGGATTAGAAGTTGAAAGCGAATATGGCAACTTGTTCATTCAACACAACAACCTTGAGTCTTTTACAATTGATGAAGAATTCAAAGCACACAGCCCTGACGACTTTAAAAATTCTGAAATGCAAAAGCTCGGCTTGACCATGAACGTAGAGGCTCTTGAAGGTTTCACCGTTCAGTATGATGGGCCGGCAGGGCAAATTGAAAATGCCTTAATCTACGCCATTGATAACACTAAAGGAATCGGCATCATTCTCGCCGTCGAACCTTTAGGGCTCGACAACCTCAAATACTTCGAAATTCTCGATAACTCTCAAAAAAGAAATTTTAGCGATTTTAAAGAAACTCAAACCAAAAGCAAAAAGAGCCCTTGGTGGGAACGTCTCGAAAAAGACTACATCGCCGAAGTCTCTGGCTATCAGTTTCACTATCGCTCAACCACTTGGGTCTATAATAAAATGAACTTTCGAATTTTATATTGGTCGATTAACGATCTCTTTGAATCTTCTGCAGAGCGGGTCGAAAGCTGGATCAAAACCATCAAACCCATCGAATCAGACAAATAAACGAAATCATGTATCATTACCACCTGCAAATCACTTGCCCTGACACGTCGGGGATAATTGCCGCTTGCACTTCGTTCTTAGCGGAGATGCAAGCAAATATTGTCGATCTCAATCAACATTCTTCTTCAGATATTAATGTCTTTTTTTTGCGGGCCCACTTTGAGGTAAATCATCCGTTAAACGAGGTTGACTTTACTGCTCATTTTAGCCCCTTAGCTTCAAACTACGAGATGCAGTGGCATCTGCACAGCCTCGATCGTTTGCACCGGGTTGGTATTCTCGTCAGCAAGACCTCGCATTGCCTATACGAACTTTTGCTGAAAAACCAAGACGGCGAACTGAAATGTGAAATTCCCTGCATCGTCAGTAACCACCCTCATCTTGAGGGCGTCGCTCGCCATTTCAACATTCCCTTTTACGTTGTTCCTAGCACCTTAACCAAGCCCGAGCAAGAAAGACAGTTTGCAGAAATCGCTCAACGGCATCTCATCGACACCTGGGTCATGGCTCGCTACATGCAAATCTTGCGCAGTGAGTTTACCGAACTCTGGAAGAATCGGATCATCAACATTCATCACGGCTTTCTCCCCGCTTTTAAAGGGGCAAAACCTTATCATCAAGCGTGGAACAAAGGGGTAAAAATTATCGGCGCCACCGCTCATTACGCCACCGAAGACCTCGATCAGGGGCCCATCATTTCTCAAGATGTTGTTTCGGTAAGCGATAATTCTTCAATTGCTGAGTTTGTCGAAATGGGAAAAGATGTCGAACGCAGAGTTCTTCTCAAGGCCTTACAGTTACACGTTGAGCACAAGATTTTTGTAAGGTCTGGGCGCACGTTTATTTTGGATTAGGAGAGAACATTTGTTCAAATGCCTCGACCTGTCATTTCGACCTTCGCGATTTTTACAACTTTTTCATTTTTTCTTTTCGGGATTGATCTTCTGCATCGCATTAACCCAAGCTCAAGCCCAGAGCACCTCTGATTCGCTTAAAGCAGATAGACCCATTTTTGACTTCGCCAGAGAATGGGCGCGCAGAGCCCACCTCAATGGCTCTCAATTTCAAATCGATGACGGCACTCAAGACGAAGTGCGCAAAGTCGCTGGGCTACTGGTTTACGCACAGCATTTACGTCGCAACGCAAAAGACTCTTTACTCGCTAAAAAAATCATCGAAGAAACCAATCGTTGGATACAAGGTCATCTTAAAAAAAATCGCCCTATCGGCACCACGTTATCAAAAACTAAAGATTACGACTTTGAACTAATGCAATGGGCTATTCTATTGCACGGACTAGGACAAGATACAAGTCTAATTTATCCAGCCACTGCTCGAACCATTGTCTTTCAAGGTTTAAAAAAACCTCCCCACCTCGGCAACAAAAGACTGCCTCTGCTTATTTTTAGAGTCCCCATCGGAGTAGGTACCTTGGCCTTTCCCGAAACTGAAAACCACGTGTTAATGTCAGCGACTTGGACTTGGTTGATCAACCAATGGATTGTTACAAAAGGACACTTAGATCCCGAATTGAATCGCTACCGCACAAAACACCTTAAATCGCTAACTAACAAAAACTCGATTCTCGAAGATCAATTGTTAAGTGTCTTAGCTCGCTTTGTGCAAAACGGCTACTTCGAAACCAATGCCCGCGCTTATCAATCCTTTAGTGGGCTAGCCTTACTTGCCCTAGCCTCATTTAGCGCGCCTGGCCCTGTCTTGATCGGAGCAAATGCCGCCTTAGAATACACCCTCGTTCGATTGATTTATCAATCGCACCTTAGCGTACGCTATCCTCCTGCTCGCCGCAATTGGACCTATCGCGATCGCTATGGACTTTTACAAAATGACTACTTGCCCCTCATTAGCTGGGTCATCGGATTTCCTGCTCCTGAACGATTTATCACCTCTAACGAATTGTTAAATAGCCGGCAGTGGAGTGCCTTTGGAATGTGGACAACTCTTTGTAATTGGCAAGCTCCCCCCGCCTTGCTCGAACTCGCCCATACTAAGGTAAGAGATCGATTTCACTTTTACACCCGAGCCCAAAGTCGATATACCCACCGCCACTACCTGCAGGGTAAATGGCCTCGTTATAGTGTCGATCTTTCGGCGAAGAAAAATAAATTGGGATCTCCAGATCTCTCTCAAATTCCTCCTATCGAAACTCCTGAATTTTATTGGGGCAACTCAGAATTCACCCTTTCAGCAGGGGGTGCTTATGAACCTTACAAAGGAATCGAAATTGCCAAATTTGCTCATAAAGAAAAAGTTTACGACTTCTTCTCTAGACCCACTCTGCTCATTTCGCAAGAACTCGCCAACTTTAGCGACCCTGATGAAGCTAAAATTTATACTCTCGTAGCTAACGAAAATGCTCAACATCCCTACTACGCCTACAACACAGGCGTATACAAAAACATTCTCTTTGCTCAGAGTCGCGACAGCACGCCTCCTATAAGCATTCCTTTTCACTGGATCAAAAATTCACGCAGCCGCATGGATTCTTCTCTCCACCACTTATTGATTGAGACCGACTCTCTCAGTCCTGTTAAAAACTATTACCTGTACGTTATTGAAACTCAAATGTCTAGGCCTCCTTTAAGAGCATTAGTTGAATTTATTCCTAAAAACCTACCTCTACACGATCTTTGGGAAAAACTTCAAAGCCAACCTCCTCTAATATTCAACGCAAAGGATTGGCAATACACTTCGAGTTTATCTCCTCACATCTTTAATATTCACTGGTCTAAAAAGCCCACTCTCATCTCATTAGATCTCCCTAAGCACTTCTCTCAAGACATGCCCTTGCTCGAAGTTAGCGAATTGAGCCCTCTTATGGAATTCACAGGAAACTACTACGCACGCGCCTTTGACCTCGGGCGCTTTGAATACGGAATTGGAATAAAAAACAAAAGAATATGGGATTGGCGAGATTACCGCAATCCCCTTTTGATTAAGCCCTGAGACTATTTGATTTCACAAAGAGACAAACCATCTCCATTGTCTCTACTGTAAGTGTCCTCAATTTGATAACTCCTCAAATCGCTCATACATTTCCATAAGTCTCATTTCTAGAGACTCTAATTTTTCATTCGATTCTTGAATCTCTTTGGGGTCTCTCTTGTAAAATTCGGGGTCTTGCATCTGCTGTTGCAGCAATTCAATTTCATTTTCAGACCGTTCAATCTTATCGGGGAGTTCTTCGAGTTCTCGTGTTTCTTTGTATGAGAGTTTTCTCTTAACATTGACCTTTATATCTCTCGAATCTTTTTCAACCTGAGCAGAAACTTTAGAGGGAATGTCTTTTTCTAAAACTTTTTCATTTTTAGAACTTTTGGTTTCTTCATTTCTCTGTCTCAAATAATCCTGATATCCCCCCACGTATTCTTTCCAAACACCCTCTCCTTCAAAAGCTAAGGTTGAAATCGCAACGTTGTCGATGAAGTTTCGATCGTGACTCACCAAAATTAATGTTCCTCGATAATCCATTAATCGCTCTTCGAGAATCTCTAAACTTTCCATGTCTAAATCATTTGTAGGTTCATCAAGCACCAACAAATTGAAGGGTTGCAAAAATAATCGCGCAAGCAGCAAGCGATTACGCTCTCCCCCCGAAAGAACTTTAACAGGAGAACGCGCCCGATCAGAGCTGAATAAGAAATCCTGCAGATAACTCATAATATGTCTTTTGGCGCCATTGACTTCTATAAATTCCGCATGAGGCAATACATTTTCGGCAACGTTCTTTTCTAAATCGAGCTGTTCTCTCAGCTGATCAAAATAAACCCATTGCACTTGAGTTCCTTCAACAACCTCACCCTCATCCGCTTGAAGTTGCCCCAAAAACAACTTAAGCAGCGTCGACTTTCCGCATCCATTAGGCCCAATCAAAGCCACTTTATCTCCGCGATTCAGTCTCCAATTTAGACGATGCACAATTCTTTTACCTTCACCCGAATAACTAAAGGATAAGTCTTTGATATCTAAAACCTGTCGTCCACTTTTTTCAGCTTCTTGCAAGTTCATTTTAACCTGCCCCTGCTTTTCTCTGCGGGCCTTGCGTTCTTCACGCATGTCGAGTAAAGCGCGAACTCGCCCCATATTACGCGTTCGGCGAGCTTGTATCCCTTTGCGAATCCACACCTCTTCTTCGGCGAGTTTTTTGTCAAATTGTTGATTGGCTAGATTTTCGGCGTGCAAACGCTCTTCGCGATGTTTTAAAAAATCATCATAACGACAATGATACCGATAAAGTTTACCCCGATCGAGTTCGAGTATTTCAGTACACGTTTTTTGCATAAAGGCCCGATCGTGACTCACCAAAACAAATGCACCATTAAAGCTGAGTAAAGTGCGTTCAATTGCCGCTATACTTTCAATATCGAGATGGTTCGTAGGCTCATCAAGCAAAAGCAAATCGGGGGCGGCAAGCAAGGCTTCAGCGAGAAGCACTCTGCGTTTGTTTCCTCCAGACAACTGATTCAGTTCACCTTCAGGATCAAGGCCCATTTGTTGGCACATCGAAAGCACTTTGGCCTCTAATCCCCAAGCCTGCTCTTCGTCTAAAAGACTGGCACCTTTTTCAACTCCATTCATATCCCCCGTTTGAACTGCGTGATTGTAACTCAGCCAAGTCTTCCAGATTTCGCCAAAACCTTGGCCTACCCAATCTGAAATTTTACCCTCAACAAAATCGGGGACTTCTTGGGGCAGATAGGCCACTCGAATTCCATTTTGAATAAAAAGGTTCCCTCCCCCTAACCCAAATTGCCCTTGAATCAATTTGAGTAACGTCGACTTGCCTTGACCATTTCGCCCTAGTAGCGCTACTTTTTCGCCTCTTTCTATTTCAAAATCAGCTTCATCAAGAATCAGTGTATTGCCGAATCGTAGATCGGCTTTCGCGAGTTGTACAATGGCCATAGATATTCCAGGTTTTAAGCGAGATAAAATTAGCAAAGTAAAGAGCTCACCTCGCATTTCTTAAATCCTTCCTATATTCCACACATCATGAATCTTTCTGACACAAAAATCAACACCCTTTATGCCGTGTGTTTTGCCTTAATTCCCGGGCTGGGGCATTACTTTGCCGGCATGCCTTTCTGGGGAACTTTCTGGTTCTTTAATTTCTCGCTCGTCTATGCGGCAAGTTGGTGGGTTATTGATCTTCTTCACCCGCCCACCAATGTTTTTGCGGGGCTAGGAATCCTCGCGATTTCTTGGACCGGGCAGCTCATTCATTTGCTTTATGCCACTTCGCGCAAGAAATTTCACACTCGTCCTTTAGTATCTAGAATTCTCTGCCTCACGGGCGGAGCCCTACTGATCTCTATTTTATTTCCCTACATCAAAGATCAGTGGATTAAAGAGCGCTGGCAGGTTTTTGAGATTCCCTCAGACTCTATGTTGCCCACTTTGCGTAAGGGCGATCGAGTCATTGCCTACATGCACCCTCAAATTACAGAGTTAAAGATAAACGACATCATTCTATTCATGCGAAAAGATAAGCCCGACATTTTTTACATCAAACGTTTAATAGGCAAACCTGGCGATGATATCGAAATTCGCGATAAAATTCTGTACCGAAATGACACGCTAATCACCGATGGATTTGCACGATACATCGACGAAGAAATCTATTCTTCACAAATTTCACCCCGAGACCAATACTCCATCAAACTGTCTGCAGACCAATATTTTGTTTTAGGTGATAACCGCGACAATTCTGAAGACTCTCGCTATTTCGGGCCCATAAAATTTGAACAGGTTAAAGCCAAAGCCCGCTCTTTATTTATCACCACAGATCCTCTAACTGAGCGTATTCGCTGGGAGCGAATCGGAGCAAAATTCAATCTCTAAACAATTAAATCTATGCCCGATATTTACCACAGCCTCCCTGATACCTGCGAATACCTGCCCGAAAAAACTTGGCGGCACATGGTTTTTTGGCTAAGTGAAGTGACACCTCATTCTTTTGACCAACTGCTCGAAATGGGTTTTCGACATTTTGGGCATTATTTTTTCCGCAATGACTGTCTAAATTGCAATGCCTGCAATGGTCTGAGAGTCGACACTCAACTTTTCGAACTGAGCAAAAGCCAAAAGCGACTGAGCAATAAAAACAAAGACCTCAAATGCGTTCCATCAATGGGATCGCCAAATTTAACAGACAAACCCCTCGTCGATTTGTGGCAACGCGAGCGCGAACACCACAAAGATTGGGCATCTAAGGCTTTTTCGCCTAATGAATTTAAAGATGCCTTTGCCGAGCTCCAAGGCATTACCCATACGCTAAGAGTTTACGATTCTGCTAACAAACTCATTGCGTTAAGCATCATCGACAAAGGAAAACAAGCATCAAACTCAATTTACGCCGTTTTCCATCCTGATGAGGCGCATCGAAGTCTGGGCACTTGGTTAGGAATCAAAGAAATCGAATGGGCAAAATCTCAAGGAATTTCACACCACTATTTTGGACACTATAATGAACAGTGCGACAGTCTGAGGTATAAAGAAAGGTTTAGACCTTATCAACTTTCGAACTATGAAAGTCTGAGTCGTAATGACGTGCTAAAGATTTTAGCGAGCTTACCCGAATTTAGCAGAAAATAATCAAAGGTCAGTTTTAGCACCAATCAATTAGGCCAGTTTAAAAAAATCGTCATAAAAAAAGGAGAGCCTAAGCTCTCCCTAAAGGATCATCTATCTTCTATGCTTAGAACGTGATCATCGCACCGAGATTCGCCATCACGCCACTGCCATTAAACAATACAGCCGTTCCATCATTATAAACGTTTGCCGTAAGGCCCGCTTCTAACGATAATGTCTTGTATTGATAACGCACCGCTGTAGCTGCTTGTGTTATCTGTGTCAGATAAGCCGTCGTTGTCTCGTCACTTACTTTGGTTACACCCGTATAAAATTCTTCAGATCCATAGCCCAAACCGATCGAATGAGAGACTCCGCCGGTAAAGAAGAGATCTTTCGTTACGGCATATTCCGCGCTAATATTGGGAGCAATTGAAAACAGGATATTACTATGGGCTTTAGATGTACCATCAATGTCATCATACATCAAATAATCTAACTCCGAATTGACACCGATGAAAGCGCGACTGTAATCATTAGAAGCAAAAGCCTCACCGGCATTCGCCCCCAATACGATTCCCGTATGTGTCACAGGACTCACGGTTGTGGTCGTCACCCCTCCCGCCGTGACTTCACTACTGACTTCATTTCGATAAAAGCCAGCCCGAAGATCCCAAAACAACCCCTGCGCTGAAGGAAAATTCGCATAGTGGGCTATAAGGCTTAATAAGTATTGAGAATCTTTGATTGTGTTGGCAGGGGAATCAACATCGACCTCATCGCCCGTTTTCACATAATCCGCATCTAAATAAAAAGCATTACCCCCTACCGGTGCAGAAAAGCCCAAACCCAGCTGTTGGCCTGAATTCGCATTATCTGTTGTGGTTGCTGCCCCACCCACTGGCGTGTCTTTAGTCGAAACTTGATTGAGCCCTAAGCGAAGATAAGCCCCCCAAGTCGCAGTAGCCATACCAAAAGTGGTCACACCCGTCGACCCAGCCTCCGCATTTTCAAGACCCACAAACAGAGTGTTTCCCGACATATCAAACGCGGCAACGCCTGAGGCATTCGTCGGTTCGATATAGACTAATTTTTTCCCGGTTAACAAATGGGGAATCAAAAGGTAATCGCTCACGGTAAAAGCGGCGGCGGCGTTACCTTGAACTGCAGTTCCGTAGCTGTTTGCACGGATCACATCAAAGTCTGCTTTAAACTTGTCTGTGTCTTCTGTTTTTTTAACCATTTCAGCTTTGGGCTGAGAAAATACTGAAGGCATTGATGGGGCAGGAGCTTCTTGAGCATTTACCCATCCGATAAACATTAAAGACGTAAAAGACAATCTCGCTAGATTCTTCATCACGACTCCATTCTTTGGATATTAAAAGATGAGTAAAAAATATTCAGTCCTGCCAATATTGCAACGGTATAAAATACACAAACACATACATTTTCAGAAATTACTCATAAAAGAACGATAATACTCTCTCTTTTTAGATAATACTCAACCAGAGGTGTCAAATTTCTTGGCAACAGCGAAAGCCCAAGCCCACATACTCATTTTGCGGAAAGAAACTAAAGGTCGTTTCACTACAGGTTGTCGCATTTTTGCTGGCAAAATTGCCCCCAATGGCAAGATAACGAGTCTTCATTTTTTGATCTTGAGTTGATGTCCACTCCCAGTTGTTACCACTCATATCGTAGACACCATTCCAACTTCGACAATTCTGGCGATAACCCGATCGCTCAGGAGTTTTACCGTTTGTGGCACAGTACCCTTGGTAATGATCACCGTAAGAATATTTAAACCGTCCTGAGGGTTGAGCGCTGCAAGCTGTTTTCCACTGATCGACCGAGCAGAGTTTTTTCCCTACAGATGAGCACCATTCCACCGCCTTAGCATGACTTACAGCCCCCATCGGCTCTGCCCCATATTCATTGGGCCACTCGTATTTATCGATACAATAGCCCCCTAAATTCTCGATAAATACTCCATTCTTCCCACAACGTGCATCTTTAGAAACTAGAGTGTAAGTCATCTCTCGAACTGAACGATTTCCCGCACTATCAGTCGCCCTCAGATTCAAAGTCGTCGTCTGAGAAAGCTCAAGAGATTCCGTCATTTTTTGCCAAGACTCACCTTTTCGATATTCGAGAATACATTTGGTTTCTGGGCAACTTGCCGTTACGGTCACCTTCTCTTCGTATTTCCCTGCGATAGGGTTCACATCAATCAAGGGAGCAATCGAATCCGTCTTCACAGACTCTTGTTGTACTTCTTTTTTTACTGAGCTAGACGATATTTTCACCGCTGAGCTCTGCAATGTATCTAACGCAAGTAACGAATCCTTTTTTTGTTGTATCACTTTTTTCAAACTATCAATCATAGCCAATGAATCCTCTAACGAGTGCACGTCAGACTCAAGACTCGTCGCATTTTGAGGGGGGGGCACGAGAGGCGTACTTTGCTTAAGTTTGTACTGCAAAAACAGCAAGAGCAAAAAGAGGAGCAAAATGAGTATAAGCCATTTGCGTCCTCTCTTTTTTCTGTTCTGAAGTTCTTGGTCTCTCTCTTTAAAAAACTGATCAGAATTCATGCTTTTGTCCTAAAATTTGCTGCATTAACATTTCGAGTTCATCCGAGCTTTTGCACTTGAGCGTTCGGTTTCTAAAAACCAATGTGATTTCTCCCGATTCTTCAGAAACCACAACAATAATGGCATCGCTCTCAGAAGCTAAACTCTCTGCCGCCCGGTGTCTCATTCCCATTTTTTGATCACTCGCCTTTAGTCCAAAAATTGGCAACGTGCAAGCGGCAGCGAGAATTCGATTGCCCGATATAATCACCGCACCATCGTGCAAAGGGCTCTTGGGAAAAAAAATACTCTTTAACAACTCGGGTTCAACCTCTGAATTTAGAGTCACTCCTGTATCGATATACGTTTTCAACCCCACTCGTCCCTCAATCACAATCAAAGCCCCCTGTTGAATCTGAGCCATATCGTGAACTGCGGCAACAATGGCTTCAATCATTTGAAAGCGATCATCGGGATAAAAAATCAAATTTCTCCATGAAACCTTTGATGCCGATTGGCCAATTCGGGTAAATGCACCTCGAATTTCGGGTTGGAAAAGAATAACCAACGCCACTACGCCTACCGTAAAAAGGTGCGAAAATAGCCACTGCACCCCGTTCAAATCCCACCATACGGCCAAAAAATAAATTCCCGCTAAAATGCCTATCCCTACCAGCATCTGCTCAGCGCGCGAACCTCTGAAGAGCAAAAAGAGGTAATAGAAAAACAGGCTAACAATCACGATGTCGAGCAAATCCGTAAAATGCACCGGAAGAAATCCAAAAAAATTCAACTCAAACATTGGCGCTCCAACTCTGCCTGCAATATAAAGCACTCTCTCATGGCTCCGACATCGTGCACTCTAAAGACAGAGCATCCCAATGTTCTTGCGATAACATTCGAAGCTAAGGAGGGATATAGGCGATCTGACTTTTCAAGCCCCAAAGTTCGACCTATAAAAGACTTTCGCGAGGTTCCCATCAATACCGGAAAACCCGCCTTAACTAACTCTGCGCAAAAGCCTACCAATCGATAGTTATGATTATCATTTTTACCAAATCCAATTCCCGGATCTAGGCAAATTTTCATTGGGGGAATTCCCCGCGCCATAAGGCGGTCGGCCTGACGCAACAAGAAATCTCTCACTTCTGAAACAACATCCTCATATTGAGGCTTATTCTGCATCGAGCGGGGGGTTCCTTGCATATGATTAAGCACCACCGAACAACGGTGCTCAGCCACGACATCAATCATTCGCGGATCAAGTTGCAAAGCAGAGATGTCATTTATACCGTGAGCGCCCACCTTCAAACATTCCTCAGCCACTTTTGCTTTTGTCGTATCAACAGTGACTAAAAAACCATTTTCAACGGCTTTCGTCACGGGGGGCAAGACCCGACGCAGTTCTTCATGCACATCCACTTCTGGCGCTCCAGGACGGCTAGATTCTCCGCCTATGTCTATCACGTTAGCCCCTTCGCTATGCAAAAGGGCGGTGTGGGCAATGGCTTGTTCTAAATGATTGTGCGCGCCCCCATCAAAAAAGCTATCTGGAGTTACATTGAGAATCCCCATAATTGCGGGGCAGCCCCACCCTCCCAGCTCTCGGTCACCGAGCAACCAAGAATTGGGTCGTGCGGTCTTAAGCCCCAACACCGAGAATTACTCCTTGTTCTCTGAAGGCAATTCTTCTGTTGTCGACTTGTCTTCAGAAAGAGAGGGCGAAGGCACCTCTGGTTTTACACTGTCAAAAAGCCCTTCTCTCAATTGGCGACGCACTTCTTCCATTTGCTGAAACTGTCTGGATTTTTTGGTTGAAGAAAGTTCTGCACCATCAAGAACAGAGAGAATTTCTTCACGATCTAAGACTTCGTGCTTCAATAGGGCCTCTGCTAAATCAACCAACTTTTCTCGGTGATCCCTAAGAAGTTGATCAACCCTTTTCATCTGCTCATCAATGATTTCATGAACAACCTTGTCAATGAGCACTGCAGTATCTTCAGAATACTCTGGGCGATCTGAAATATCTCTTCCCAAAAAGGGCTCAGACTTTTTATGAGAATAAGAAATAGGTCCTAACTCGTCGGTCATTCCCCACTGGGTTACCATTCGACGAGCGATATCTGTCGCTCGCTCAATGTCATT
>JBNKYI010000040.1:0-11901 GCA_050300815.1 Fibrobacterales bacterium | reverse complement strand
GAACGGTAGCGATATGTCACTTTCTGATTGGTCTGTTTAAATTCACTTTTATTGTTTGGATATGAAAACTAGTCATTTTTAATCGTTAGAGCTTCAAAAATCTGATTTTTTTCTAAAAAAAATCAAATTTTTTCCACCCTCGAATCGAAGCGTGTCCAAGCGCAAAAACGCCCCCACTGCTCTGCTTGCACTCTCAGCTCTGAGGCCATTTTGTCGGGATCGTAAAGGGCAATTAAAGAGGCTCCCGAGCCCGATAAAAACACTTTGTTAGCTCCTGTTTGATAAAGCCTTTCTACTTCTTTTACAATTTCGGGAAACTGAGGAAATACACTTTTTTCAAACTCATTATAGATCAAATCAAAAGAACACTCTCCTCTGTGAATCAAAGACCGAACTCGATTAAAATGAGAACTCCCTTGCGGACTCACTCGAGCATAAGCCTCTTGAGTACTCACAAAACAATGAGGAGTTAAAACCAAAACAACTTGATTTGCCCATTCTTCAGGCAACTGAGCTGGGGTTAATTTTTCCCCAATCCCCTCTGCCCATTGCGAGCCTCCTTCGATCATAAAAGGAACATCTGCGCCCAATTCTGCCGAAGCTAGAACGAGCTTTTTCAAGTTTAAGTCTGTGGGATAAAGTTTCAAAATCCCTCGAATGACGGCAGCGGCATCGGCACTACCTCCCCCCAATCCCGCACCCATGGGCAAAGATTTTTCGCAATCCACACGCACATGAATGTCTCGATTTAAATACTTTTCCATAAACCGAGCCGCTTTGTGCAGCAAATTGTCTTCGAGTCGATGAGCCACGTTTGGATCATTTTCTAACTGAATCCCCCCCGAGGGCATACGAGTTAGGCGCACCTCTTCAAAAATTTCTAAGGTCTGAAAAAAAGTCCCCAAATTGTGATACCCGTCAGGGCGTTTACCGAGGATATCTAAAACCAGATTGGTCTTTGCACGCGCTTTTTCAACAACGAAATCCATTTACCCGCCTATTATTTAAGGTAATTTTGCTAATTTTGCCCTTTTCCTCAAAAACTGCGGGATCTGAAATGAACACATTTTTTGAACAATCTCTGATCAGCCTTTTCGACTGGACGCCAGAACGCATCCGCGAGGTTCTCGATTTAGCGCATCGCGAAAAAGCAGCTTATAAATCAGGTAAGGGCTCAAGGGCTCTACAGGGCAAAACAGTAGCATTGTTTTTTGAAAAACCAAGCCTAAGAACTTACACCACCTTTCAGGTCGGCGTTTCACATTTAGGAGGTTCATGCACAGATCTCGACCCTCAAGTCATTCAAATTGGCAAACGGGAATCTATTGAAGACATTGGTCGTTGCTTAGGTCGATGGGTCGATGGCATTGTTATTCGCTGTTTCGAACAAAAACTGATTGAAGATTTTGCCGAACATTCAAAAGTTCCTGTGATCAACGCCTTATCTGATGATTTTCATCCTTGCCAAGCTTTGGCGCTCGCCCAGACGCTTGAAGAGCATTGGAGCGAAGGGCTTAAGGGCAAGCGCATTGTCTTTGTCGGCGACGGCAACAACGTCGCCAATTCCTTTGCCATTCTCGCCGCCAAAACAGGTATGCATTTTACATTGGCTTGCCCTGAGGGATATGAGCAAGAGGCGAAAATTTGCACACGTATTCGAGCATTGTTTGCCGAGAGCCATCTCGATTTCAAAGTTACTCACTACCCTAAAGAGGCCGTACAAGATGCTGACCTCATTTATACTGACGTCTGGGCCAGTATGGGTCAAGAGTCAGAGCAAGAAGAACGCAAAAAAATCTTTCTCCCTTTTCAAGTCAACGAAGAGCTTATGAGATCTGCACCCAAAAGCGCTCTTGTAAGCCATTGCTTACCCGCTCATCGCGGTGAAGAAATCACTCATGAAGTATTAGAAGCAGATTACTGTGTTTGTTTTGACGAAGCTGAAAACCGCCTGCATGCTCAGAAGGGCGTACTTTTACACTTGTTAGATAAGTAATCGACGATTACCGCTTAGGGTTTGCATCAGGTCTATCCATATGTTGCTGATCTAGAAATTTTTCTAATTCAATAAATGAATTTGGATAGGGAGCTTCAATCTCTATCCTTTTTTTTCGCCAATCAAAGCTCAAGCGCTTTGCGTGTAGCATCAAGCCCTCAACTTCTGATTTTTCTTTAAGCAAGTGATTAAACTTATTGTCACCATGCATGCGATCGCCCACGATCGGAAAGTTCAAGTGATTTAAGTGTCGTCGAATTTGGTGATATATCCCCGTTTTAGGAAAGGCTTTAATTTTTTGCACTCGGGTTTGGGGAAAGCGATCATTTCCATAAGGCAGCAACCATTTCTGCACAGACTCAAAGGTCGTTAGAGCTTCTTTGGGATCTTTGCCATTCAATTTTTTTAAGGGTTTTTCACAGACAAGACTTTCTTCCATCCACCCACGGCAAATACAGTGATATTCTTTTTGCCATTGGTTCTCTCTGATTTGTTCTGCTAAAACCGAAGCAGCCTCAGAACTTTTGGCAAAAACGAGCACTCCAGAAGTGGGTTGATCTAAGCGATGAACCGGATATAACCTTTGTCCGATTTGATCGCGTAGATTTTGCAAGATTACTGGAGCATTACCTATATGGGCAGACGCATGCACTGCCTCACCTGCAAGTTTATTGATGGCGATGAAATCCTCATTTTCGGTTAAGATTTCGTAATGCTTATTTTCTAGAAGCTCTTTCAAAGGGGACCTTATACTCAAACAATTAGATTCCATTTTTTTTGGCGACCAAATTTAGGACATTTCGAGACTGTCTCAAAATTTTCTTCTGCTGCAATATTAAACTAAACACAAATTTAAGGACAACTCTAAAAATTACGTTGTTCCGATTGAGCAATTCAATTTAGAAATCCCAAACTGGCCTGATTGATTGGAGCTGATTTTCCAACTTTGATTGATAAATTAGCATCCTTTTGGATACAAAGGAACCCTTACGCTTTGTTTGCAGGTCAAAGCGTAATAATGCTCTTACTTGTTGCCATTTTTAGCACCAATTGATCAGGCCAGTTCACAAACCCACAATACCAAAAAAAAGAGACTCACCCGTATTTGGGTAAGTCTCTTAAATCACTCACTAAGAGTAAAAGCAGCTTACTTAGCACCCTCTGCAGGCAGAGGTTTGCCATCGGGCCCTACTGCAGGAGTCAATTTGAGTTGAAGCTCTCTAGACTCTGCTTCGAGCGCCGGAGCCTTCGCTTTTGCCGCAGCGAGAATCTCTTTGAAGACTGCAATCTTCTCAGCATCGCTCATCACGTTATTCGCAAAAACTTGCTCGATACGCACTTTGTTGGCAAAGAATTCTTTATCTTGGAACAAGTTCGTTGCATCGAATTTAGCCCAAGTTGTATCCGCCAATCGGTTTTCAGGTTGAATGTCTTTCAGCTGAGTTCGACATTTTTCAGACCATTCATTGTCGATACCGTAAAAAGCAGACGCTTGAATACAGGTTTCGTACTTGGGAATCGCCCCTTCACGAGCAGCGTAAGCTTTTTCAAGAAGGGTGTTTTTATAGTGATCGGTCCAAAGTTGTTTTGGTGGTGCACTTTCGATGGTTTCATCATCAAAGCCCATATTATAGAGTTCTTCAATAATGATTTCTTCATCAAGACCAGAGATATCTGGAACTGGTGCTTCTTCAAAAGCCAACCCTAACTCTTCGAAGGTATGACCATCGCGATAAAACATTTCGATATATCCATTTTCTGCAGCAATCACATCTTTATTGTAATAACCTTGCTCGCGAGCGATATCAATATTTTTTTGAAACAACGGTTGAGCTTGTTGATAGAATGAAGGCAAGGTTTGTACGATAGTGATACGTTCGGCAAATACTTCTTCATCTTTACCTTGAACTTCTTGGTCACGAACTTTTTGAGCCAAGGTCACAAAGAGGTTACCCATTTCATTTGTCGCTCTAAATGTCCATTTTTCAGAAGAGTAGGTCGCAGACTTAGCGTAGAAATTCATTGCCTCTTGAAGGATCTTGGTCAAGTCAGCAATCGCTTTTTTCTTCGCTTTAGCGTTTCCTTTCACATCAAGAGCTTTCATACGATCAGTGTGAAAGACACCCAAAGCAAAGGCTGCTTCTGCAGGAACTGAAGGTTCGGCATTAATTTTTGCACCGTATTTATCAAATGCATCTAAGGTACTATTCCACATTTTATTTGCATTGGTTTTATCATCAATCTTGGTGTATGCTTTAGCTGCGCCATAATAAGCGGCAATTAACTTAGCAGGATCCTGATCTTTAAATTGATTGGCAAACCCGATATAAGCTTCAGCCGCTTCTTTCCATTTTTCACCCGCTTCATAGGCTTTGGGAATAGAGATACCCGCATCAACTGCATATGAGCTTTTCGCATATTGAGTGATGATGATTTTATTACAGCGAATTGCATCTTCTACCATTTTTGCATCTTCGTAAGTACGACATGCTGTATAGAGGTAGTTTGGAGTTTCAGGATGAGTTGGATATTTAATATGCGCCATTTCAAAAGTTTTAGCTGCTGTTTTTTTGTCAGGAAGGCTATCATAAGCACTCGCAGCAAAACCGATCGCTTTAAAAGCCATGCTATCTTTAGGATAAGTCTCTGTGACCACTAAGAAAGTCTCAGCCGCTTTTTTCATGTCTTTTTTCTTGCGATAAAGATCGGCAGAACGCAGAATACCCCGAATAGCGAGCTCTGAAGTCGGATAACTTTTGTGCACTGACATAAAGACACCGATTGCTTTTTCTACCTGATTACCTTTTTCATAAGCTACACCAGCTTCGAAAAGAGCCTTATCTGAGAATACCATTTTGGGAAAGCGTTTTTGCAATGCAAGGTAAGCTTTAGCTGCACCTGCATAGTTCCCACTCTTCATCAACTTTTCAGACATTTGAAATTGAACCGCAGCGATAGACTGCTCAATTTCACCGTAAGTCGTATCTGCAGGGTTATAGAATTTGAGAAGTTCTTCGTATTCTTTTTCTGCATCTTCAAGCAAGTCAGCTTGCGTTAAAGAGCGCGCCAAGTTACCGCGAATCTCTTTGATGTATTTGTGACTTGGATAAATCTTTTTCAATTGGCGAAGCACTTTAACCGACGTCTGATATTGCTTCGCATCATAGTGAACTAAAGCGGCGTTAAACGCCAACTCTGCCGCATCTTCATTTTTAGGATCTGATCCATAAGAAGAAAGGTATTTCTCAACTTGAGCCAGATATTCCTTCGTCGAAGGGAGATTATAAGCCTTGAGAGTGTCATTATTCACCGACTCTAAGCCAATCACACGCGCTTTATCCATTGCAATCACCGCGTTGTAAGCCGCATCGGCTTTGTTAATCGTTGGGCGATAAGAACGGTCTTTGCGGCCAAAAGGCAGTGTATCGACATCGGCAATCCAGTTGTACATCGCAGCTTGATTTCGATAATCTTTTAACGAAGAATAAACCACGGCCTTATAAGCGTGCACGGTATAATGATCCCAACTGGGTTCAGGATAAACTCTTAAAAAGTCATCATAGGCGGCCAACGCATTTTGATACTCTGCTTTGGCGGCTTCAACATCTCCCTCTTTATCCGTTTTATCCGCTAAGCGATGGTGATAAGCGGGAATTTGAAAATACGCCCCGCGAATTGCATTGCGCGCTTCTTTGATGGCTTCAGGGTTGCTTTTATTCGCATTGTACCATTTCGAATTGTTGTCATAGAGCTTAACCACTTTTTTACGGGCTTCTTGAGCTTCTTCGGTCTTTTGTTTCTCTTCGAGAATCGTAATCATCTTAACGTGTGCGATAGGGGCGTCAACGTAAAGAGGGTTAATTTCTAATAAACGTCTAAAAGAATAAGCGGCTTCATCAAGGCGGTCACGAGTTAAGTTTTTCTCACCAATTTCAAAATACAGGGTATCTTCAAAAGCTACTTTTCCCTGCTCCGCAAGAAATTCTTTCGCTACGTCAATTCCGTTGTCCATATCTGCAAAAGCACCCGCCATGAACACAAGGGCCTCTTGTCTCAAGTCTTTAGGATACTTGCCAGCATCGGCTCCGGTGACGTATTCAAAAAACCACTTCGCCGCTTCTTGAAAATCACCAATGTTGTTATAAGACTCAGCCATATGGTAGATCAAGAGCGCCTTTTCTTTAGAACGAGCATCTATTCCCGCTTTGCTATAGGCATCAAGTGATTTTTTATAGGCCGCAATTGCATCTAAATTTTTGCGATTCGTATAATGATACTCTCCAATACGCAAATAAGCTTGCCCCGCTAAGGGATCATTTGCATTGCGATCGACAAGTTCAGTCCAAAGTTTATAGGCTTCCTCATCTTTAAACTGCGACATATAGATGAACGATGTTTGCATCAATACCGACGAATAAGAACGGTCTTTGGGGAATTTTTCCATGAACATGTTAAAATACTTCAACGACTTGCTGTATTCTCTGCGACATTTTTCAGGCTCTGCACCCTTTTTGTCGCGATCAATCCAGCGCTGATATTTTTGATCATAGTCATCTTCACAAGCAATCATTTGCTGTGCTTCGAGTTTGTAATTCAAGGTGCCCAAGTTACGCACAGTCACCGCACAGCGACTGCTTTTAAATGATTTTTTCTCACAATCACCCAAAACGGTTTCAAAGGCTTTGATTTGTTTTATAATATCTGCATCTGAACCCACACTCGAGCAACCCGATTCATAAGCCGCTTTTTGCTTTTTAAACTCTGCAGCGCACTTATTATAGCCTGCTTTACCCTTGAGATTTTTACACTCTTCGATTTTATCTTTTAGTGCATCTTTTTTGTTATTACAGGCATCTTCAACATCTGCATGTGAGAATGAAAAAGATATACCCATAATGATCATCAACATTTTAAATGTGCGATTCATGTTTTTTTGATCCTCTATTTTTCCACAAACAATAAAAACCTGAGGGGTATTTCCCCTCAGGTAAAGTTCAAATTAATTATTCTAAAGTCAAATCATCGTCAAGATCATCAACAGGCGCTGGTCCGCCAGAACCACCCATTTTCTGAGTTACGATAGCCAGAGTAAAGTTCGCATCTTGTAAAATACGTTGACGGTTCTTTTCATATTGGTCCGATTCAAGCGCCTTTTTAAGAAACACGGCATAGCTTTCCACCTGATCGTTTGCTTTGATCACATCGGGTTTCAACTGATCACGTTGCTTCATTACGCGCTCTGTAGGAAGACGGCCCGAAAGAACTTTCAAGCGATCTTGAACTTTTTCAAAGAATACTTTTTGTGACTCATATGCTGTTTTGGCCGAATCTCTTGCTGTTTGAGAAACAAGAGGGCGTTCAGTCAAACGTTTACACTCGTCAAGTGAAGTTTTCGCGCTACTCCACTCTTGTTGCATGTAATAGCTATACCCCTTAACGAGATAAGCTTCTGGAATCATATAAGAATCTGGGAATCTTTTAATGATCGCCTCTGCAATATCAAGAGCCTTATCTGCTTTGCGCGCTTTAAGAAGCGACCAAGCGATACCAATCATCGCTTCATCATAGATGTAAGAATTACTTGGCACAGCTTTGTAGAGCTCAGCGGCTTCGACAAGACGTGGTGGGTCGTCAGAAAAGTAAATATGACCTAACTTAACACGTGCCGCATCTTGAATGTCTTTTTCAGATTGGTTTGAGGGAACATAAGTAATGATATCCTCAAAAGCTGCAGAAGCTTCTTGAAAGCGTTCTTGTCTTGAATAAGCAATACCCAAGGTATACCGCGCATAGACATAGTTCGCATTACCAGGAAGGATCGGACTGAGCAAACGAATCACTTCATCAAAATCCCCTTGCTCAAATTTGATCTGACCAGCGATATAATCCGCGTCAGCTTTCACGTCAGTATCAGAATACTTACTTACAATTTCTTGATATTTAGTCAAAGCGTCGGCGTATTTACCTTCTTTGTAATCAATCGACATGCGACGATAGAGGTAGTTTGCCTGCTGTTCAGAGAATTTGTATTTCTCTCCCGCCTCAATATAAGTCTCGCGAGCCGCCTTGTGCATGCGCATATTCTCAAAAGAACGCCCTTTGAAGAAAGCCGCTTGGTCTACAAGGTGAAAAGCCGGATACTTCGTGATCACCTTACCAAAAGCATAAGAGGCTTCGATAAAGTTACGAGCGATATAAAGCTCCATTGCACGGCGATAATCTCTCTCAGGCTCAATTTTCAAGCGGCGATAGCGAGCTTCACCGATAGACTCTTCACGGGTTTGGCCAATGCGTGCAGTGGCCTTAGCCGACCAGATAAATCCCCTATTTTTAGAATCGGGACGAATATCATCGTGCGAGAGTTCAAGATCAAGTCTGAGGTAGCGGAACAGATTCACATCTTTGATATTCACAGTAGCCCCGGCAACGGGATATCCTTCTTTGGTCAAGCGCGCTTTAACACCCAACATCGGAGCGAGATAATAAGTCGCCGTAAAAGAGGTTTCCAACTTTTGAAGTGGGTCGTCCAATCCCCCTTCGGCAGGATCGTGCAACACATCAATCAAAGAGGCTTCAGCCTTAAATTCCAACATGCGATTCAAACCGCGCCAAAAGGCAGAAAGGTTCACATTCGAAGGAATTTTATAAACATTGCTACTGAATTGATGAACAAAGCCCGCACTTTTATCTTCTAAAGATATCGCTGGAGCCAAGGCATTTTGCAACGCAAGACCCATTTGGAGAAAACCAAACTTCGAATTTGCAATCGGGTTCCAGCTTAAGCCGACATCAATACCCACAGTGTACTGAACGTTAATGTCAAATTGATTAATATACAAGAAAGAAAGATCGGCACCGATTGCCAAAGCGTGAACCAAGCGGTAGGCGTAACCGAACATAAATGCATTTTCTACATATGGTTCGTTATTGCCTCCATCTAGCGTTGCCCCATTTCTAAAAAAGCTAAAGCCGAATGTATGGTTATAATCATAAGGTATACCCAATGAAATAAACTCTTGGCCCGCTTCACCCGAAATGGTTTGGAACAATCCGATTTGAGCTTCCATTTGGTCGGTTTCGGCGATACTCGCCGGGTTTACGTACATGGCGATATTATCGCCAAATTCACCGAACCAGTCATTTTGTTGGTACTTATGGGGGCTATAGGCAGGAGCAGCCATGCCAGCCGAAGTCAGCACCAATGCGAGAGATGCAATTCTGATCTTCATATTATTGTTCATAATTTCCTTAGCCACAAAACACTCCTATTAATTCGTCCGGTAGAACTCAATGCGACGGTTTTTTTCACGGCCCGCTGCGGTGTTATTGGAAGCGATAGGTTTGGCTTCACCCATTCCCTTAGTGGTCAAGCGATTACTGGCTATACCATTATCAACCAGCCATCTTTTCACAGCTGCAGCACGATCGGCTGAAAGCCGTTGGTTTGCTGCCGAAGGACCTTGAGAGTCTGTGTGCCCTTCAATACGGAATTTCGTATCTGGAAAAGCTTCAAGCTGATCGCGTACATCATAAAGGATTTGCTCAGATTCAGGAGTAATTTGCGCACTACCGGGTTTAAAACCGATTCCATCTAGTGTGAATGTTTTCTTAGGTTGAACGGGTTGTTTATCAGGGCACCCATCGTCATCTTTAAAGCCATTTTTGGTTTCGGCAAGGTCAGGGCAGCGATCATTTTCATCTAAGAAGCCGTCTTTATCGTTATCCGCATCAGGACAACCGTCAGAGTCTTCGAAGCCGTCTTTATCTTCGGCCTCCATAGGACACTTGTCAGACTGATCAGAAACGCCATCCGTATCATTGTCCATATCGGGACAACCGTCTTCGTCATTATAACCATCTAAGTCTTCTGCTGCATTCGGGCAAGTATCTTCAGAATCGGGAATACCATCCTTATCGGTATCGCCATCATTATCAGGGATGACGATATCATTCTGAATCAATCCCACATCTCGTCCGCTTTTACCGCGACCTTTGAGATTTGAGCGAGTCGCAATAAACATGTTGGGTTGGCTCAGAGATGGATTGATAAACTTAGGATCCAGATTGTAGTTATTGCGGGGAACTTTTACGAAGGCATTAAAGGGATAATAGTTCTGATAGATATTGTTAAAATCCACTTTTGTCTGACCTGAAGCAGGCTCGGCAAAAATCCCGTAATAATGGTTTTCCATAATTACATTGTTTTCAATTTGAACATTCGTTGGCCCCATCAAGGTAATCCCCGAATATCCATTGCGAATCACCACGTTGTGTTCAATTTTTGAATCGTAAGATTTCGCTCCCCATGCGAGGATGCCCGACCAGCGGTTTCCCCAAATCACATTATTGCGAATCTTAGGCAGTGAAATAAAAGCGGCAATTCCTGTCGCGTGATTATCTATCACCCAGTTGCCAACCACCCGGGCTGGGGCGTTCTCACACAGGACTCCTTCAATCCCGTTGCGAATGGTAAAGCCCTGGATTTCACCGTCGGCAACAGCATTGACAGTGGCACCATCTCGACCCCCGTCGATAATTGTTGTAAGGGGGTTCTCACCCAAAAGGACTACGCCTTGGACAAGAGTAATATTTTCGTTGTAGGTCCCGCGTTTTACTTTAATCGTATCACCAGCGTCCGCGTTGCCGAGGGCGTCGGTGATTTTCTTGTAATCGGAGGGCACATTAATAATTCTAGCGTGCACACTTGCTACAAGAGCAGACGCAGCTAAAATATACTTCAGCTTGTTCAACCACATATCCCGTGTTTTCTCCGTTGTTAGTGATAGAGATGGAAAGCAAAAAATGGCAAGATGCCAAAAGTCGTTCTGAATATATGTTCTAGGTCACTATAAGTCAAATCATTTTTTTTATTTTGACGGATCATCCTTTTCCAGAATTGGAATGTATATAAAAGCTATGCGAAGCTCTTTATTTACTGGGTTCTCCAAGGCGTTCCTTTTGAGAATCCTTCTATTGTTAACTCTTTTTTACAATTCATCCTGTACTCAATTTCGAGTTTCTGGAAAACATCTTCGCGTGGGTAATGGGGCAGAACCCGAAACCCTAGATCCGCAAAAATGCGCCAGCGTCAATTGCATTCGAATTGTTCATTCTCTTTTTGAAGGGCTCACCCGCCCTCACAATGGACTCTATCTACCGGGAATGGCTCAATGGCAAGTCGATTCTACGGGCACACAATATCTGTTCTTTATATCCAACAAACAGTGGCAAGACGGCACGCCTTTAACAGCCTATGATTTTGAATATTCTTGGAAAAGACTACAAGCCCCAGAAACGGGATCTCCCTATGCAACGTTGCTCGACGGAGTTGAACGCTTTGAGGCTCTAGGGCCCGATACTTTCGCCGTCAGGCTCAAGGCTCCAATGGCTTATTTTTTAGAGCTCTGCGCCTTTGGGCCCCTTATGCCCAGTCCCAAACACCTCATTGATAAATACGGCCCCGCTTGGACGCAAGTCGGAAACATCACCTCTAACGGCCCTTACCAACTCAGTCATTGGATCCCCAATCAGCGTTTAATCGTGAAAAAATCCCTCGCCTATTCTCGCAGCGACTCTGTCGACATCGACAATATCAGTTTCTTTCCTATCGATGACAACAACACTGAGCTGATGTTGTATCTGTCGGGAAAGCTCGATTGGATTTTTCAGATTCCCCCTGTGCGTCTCAAGTATTATCAAGGTTCGACCGAATTCAACAACTCTCCAAAATTTGGAACTTACATCTACCGAATCAATCAGCAGAGTGGACTTTTAAAAAACACCAAAGCTCGTTTGGCGCTCAATTTCGCAATTAATCGACAGCTAATTGTCAACGCCGTCACTCAAGGAGGGGAACAAGCCGCCGGGGGCTTAGTTCCCAATGGCGTCAAAGGTTATTCTCCCTA
>JBNKYI010000039.1:0-12109 GCA_050300815.1 Fibrobacterales bacterium | reverse complement strand
CCGATTCCCATGCCAATAAATTCTTCGGGAATGACCTCAACTTGCCGCATTTCTCCCTCGCGGCGCAAAGTCATAGCCAGCGGTTTACCCAAGCTCATTCCCACTTTTTCCATAAAGGGCTCCCAGCCTTTCACTGCTTGCCCGTCGATAAGTAAAATGGCATCTCCTGGGCGAATACCTGCTCGCTCGGCTGCTCCACCCGATTCAACCATTCCCACCTTGAGTTCACTTGCATTTTTTTCGGGGTGCCCCAACATAAATACGGGAATCAAAATCAAAAAAGCAAATACGATATTTACAACGGGCCCACCCAGCGCTATCGCGGCTCGAGTTGCAATGCTCTTGTTGCTAAAAGATTCTGGGTCATCATCTGTACTAGAACCCGGCGCCTCTCCTTGCATTGCAACGTATCCTCCAAAGGGAATGGCAGAGATGCAATAGTCCGTTCCTTTATACGTGTATTTCAATAGCTTTTTACCAAAGCCAATTGAAAAGGTTTTAACCGCAACTCCCGCTTTTTTAGCCACCAAAAAATGCCCCAGTTCGTGGATAAATACGAGAAAACTTAGGCAAAGTAACCCCACTGATAGCTGTATGATTAAAGGCATAATTTTAATTTCTCAAATTCTTGGCGGTCCATTCCCTCGCCAAATGATCTGCTTCGAGGATATCATCTAGTTGAGGATTTGACCGAATCTGTATGTGGTTTAAACAAGACTCAATAATCTCTGGGATGTCAATATACCTAATTTGGGAATGCAAAAAAGCATCGACAGCAACTTCGTTGGCTGCGTTAAGTACCGCAGGTGCAGTCCCTCCTTCATAGCCCGCTTCATAGGCCAAACGCAGGCAAGGGAATTTTTTCATATCTGGTGCAAAAAAATCGAGTTGCCCTATTTTCACTAGATCCAACCGCTCAGTATTAAGCGGCCATCTCTGGGGGTACGAAAGGGAATAAATGATGGGAATCCTCATGTCGGGTACACCCAACTGAGCCAAAAGAGATCCATCGACAAATTGCACCATTGAATGAATAATAGATTTGGGATGAACAACGACATCAATCTGTTCAAAGGGAATATTGAAAAGAAAATGAGCCTCAATAACTTCTAATCCTTTATTCATTAACGTCGAGCTATCAATGGTGATTTTAGGGCCCATGCTCCAAGTGGGATGTTTTAAGGCTCTTTCTAGAGTGACGTCCGCAAATTCCTCAGCAGGCAATTCTCGAAAAGGCCCCCCAGAAGCTGTTAGCAAAAGTTTCTCAACTTCTTGTTGAGGGCTTTCTTGTAAGCACTGAAAGATGGCATTGTGTTCGGAATCTACCGGAAGGATCTTAGCACCGGGAAACCGTTTTAAGTGCTCTCTTATAACGGTACCCGCCATGACCATCGATTCTTTATTGGCTAGCGCCACTTCTTTTTGACGTTCGAGAGCCATCAGCGTTGGAAGACAGCCCATTGACCCCACGAGACCATTAACTAAAGTGTCAAAGTCTGTTTCTTCTACCACTCTAAGAATACCTTCTAGCCCCGAGTGAACCGTCAATGACGTATAAGTCTGCAATTCGGCTGCCGCTTTGGGATCAAAAAGAGCCACCTGTTCAATCGTTGGGTACTTATCGAGAATTTCTTTAACGCTCTTCCAACTTTTGTTGGCCACAATCCCTTTGAGCTCAAGTTTCTCAGGATGTTGATCAATCACCGAAAGAGTCGATGTGCCAATTGAGCCCGTCGCTCCCAGTAAACAAACTTTCTTCATCTACAAACTTTCGATAAAAAACAATAACCAAGTCAACACGGGCGCTGACAAGAACAAAGAATCAAAACGATCGAGCACCCCACCATGCCCAGGAAATATGTGAGAAGAATCTTTGATTCCCGTATAACGTTTAGCTGAGCTAAAAAGTAAATCGCCCATCTGAGCAGAAATACTCAATGCCAAGCCGAGAATAAATCCGTGAGCAGGCTGAATAGCAAGAAAGTACGTAGATGTTAACGCGGCAAAAATTGCAGTACCTAGAGCTCCACCCAGAGCCCCTGCCCACGTTTTTTTAGGAGAAATCGTCGGGCAAAGTTTTTTCTTTCCTAAGAATTTACCTGCAAAATAAGCAAAACTGTCTGAACCCCACATGCAACAAATCAAAAAGACCCAAGGATGCCACTTTTGAGTTTGTGTGACCTGCCCCAAACGCACCCAGGCTTCAAAAAAATATTCCCCTAAAAACCACAAACCAAACGCACTCATCGAAAAAGAGGCAAACAAGGTTTCAATTTTTGATTTCTGAAAATGATAAAAAAGAAGCGTGATTAAACAGAGCGACCAAACAAAGCCCGCCTGAGCCTCATCAAGTAAAAGTCGAGAAGACATCGCTAAAATTCCAAGCCCAGGCATCAAATAGGCCAAACCCCTATTTGAATGCTTGGCGTGAATCATACGCCCAAACTCCCACAAGCCTACAGCAACAAGGCCTACCATTCCCCAAACGCGAGCAGTCGGAAACCAAAGAAAGGCCAAAAAGGTGGGCATCGCCCCAAGGGCAAAAAGAATACGGACCAACAAATTACTCATCGGATTCGATTACTCCTCCAAAACGTCGCTCCCTAGACTGGTAAAAATAGATTGCGTCAAGAAAATCTTCTCGTTTAAAATCGGGCCACAATTTCTGTGAAACATAGATTTCGCTGTAGGCGATTTGCCACAATAAATAATTGGAGACCCTAAATTCTCCCCCAGTGCGAATCATCAACTCAGGATCAGGCACATCGGGAAGAAAAAGATGTTCACCCACCATCTCTTCTGTGATTTCTTCTGCCTTAAGTAAACCGTCTTGAACTTTATGAGCCAGTTTCTTGACTGCGGTTGCAATTTCACAACGCCCACCGTAATTAAGAGCCAGCTGAAGATTCAAGCCCGTATTTTCACGGGTTCGCTCCATGCCCATCTCAAGCTTTTTACGCGCATAATCAGGCAAAGTTTCTAGTTGTCCCAAAACCCTGAGTCTCACGTTGTTTTCCATCATACTAGGAATCTCAGAATCAATCATTTCTGAAATCAACGTCATTAAAAACTCAACTTCGATTGGGGGACGCTTCCAATTTTCCGTAGAAAAAACATAAAGGGTCAAATACTTGACCCCTACATCATCGCAATAACGAACAATGCCACGAGTTGCCTCTGTTCCTTTGCGATGTCCATTGATGCGAGGTTGGCCCTTTGATTTCGCCCAGCGGCCGTTACCATCCATGATAACCGCCACATGTCGGGGGATCCTATTCGGGTCAATCGACATGCTACACCTTTAAAATGCTCGCCTCTTTTTCAGAAGCTAATTCATCAATTTTTTTGGCGTATACATCTGTTATTTTTTGAATTTCTTCAATCTCACCTTTGATCAGATCTTCTGACAGGCCTTGCTCTTTGCCTTCTTTTTTGATCTTATCATTTTCGTCACGACGAATATTTCGCAGTGCAATCTTAGCCTCTTCGCCAATTTTTCGCACTTGTTTAGCCAATTCTTGACGACGTTCTTGAGTAAGAATGGGAAAGGTCAATCGAATAATTGCGCCATCATTCGTTGGAGTTAAGCCGAGATTAGAAGAGAATATCGCTTTTTCTACCTCAGCCAACATTCCCTTCTCCCAAGGTGAAATGGCAAGAACTCTGGGCTCAGGACTACTTACACTGGCGATATGGGTTACCGGCGTCGGAGTTCCATAGTAGTCAATCATGACATCTTCCAACAAACTTGGATTTGCCACTCCCGTACGAACGCGCGACCATTCTTTGGCCGCTGCTTCAACGGTTTTTTCCATGCGTTCTTTAATATCCATCTCGACCTCTCTTATTCTGTAACCAGAGTTCCTAAGGTTTCGCCTAAAACCGCTTTCTCAAAATTCCCATCCCCCATTTTGAAAACCAAAATAGGCATGTTATTCTCACGGCACAAGGCTATTGCCGAAGTGTCCATTACTTTTAGCTGCTGATTAATGGTCTCTGTGTAGGTGATCTTGTCAAATTTTTTCGCATCGGGATTTTTCATGGGATCTGAATCGTAAACGCCATCAACTTTCGTTGCCTTCATGATCACATCACATTGAATTTCAACCGCGCGCAAAGTTGCTGCAGAATCTGTCGTAAAATAAGGGTTTCCCGTTCCTGCACCAAAGAGAACAATGCGGCCCTTTTCCATATGGCGCGTCGCTCGACGTTTAATAAACTCTTCACAAACTTGCGATATTTTTATCGCTGACATTACCCGAGTAGGAACGCCTAACTTTTCAATTGCATCTTGCATTGCAATGCAATTGATGACCGTTCCTAGCATCCCCATTTGATCAGCTGCAGTTCGATCGATACCAAGTGCACTGGCAGAAACACCGCGAACGATGTTTCCCCCACCGATAACGATGCCGATCTGAGCTCCCATTTGATGAACTCGAACAATCTCTTGAGAGATTTCTTGAATAACTTTGGGATCTACGCCAAAGCCCCGGTCACCAGCCAGGGCTTCTCCGCTGAGTTTCAGCAGTACGCGTTTGTATTTAAGCGACGACACGCTTAAGCTCCTAATTCAAAACGAATGAATGAATCAATTCGCAGATTGGTCGCTCCTGCTTCGGCGCCCACTTCACTCACTAAAGTTTTAATGGACTTTTTGGTGTCTTTGATAAACATCTGCTCTTCAAGAGTCACCTCTTTAAGAAACTTCTGCACTTTGCCTTCGATCTGACGATCGACAAATTCGGGTTTGGTTCCTGCTTGCAACGCAAGTTCTTTATAGATTTCACGTTCTTTGTCAATGACAGCAGCATCGACTTCTTCTGTGCGAACGGCCCGAGGGTTTGCCGCAGCAACTTGCATTGCGAGATCCTTAGCGAGAACCTCAATCAATTCGGGCTTAGCGGCAACCGCATCTGCAGAAAGTTTAACAACAACACCAATTTTCCCACCCATGTGTGAATAAGAAGCTAAAGTATCGCCAGCAGATTTAGTGAAAGTTGCAAAACGTGCCACTTCAATTTTCTCAGTGATTTTTGCAACCAAAGCTTGGTTTGCAGCTTCTAAAGTGGTTCCATCAATTGATGTTGCAAAGAGCTCTTCATTCGTAGAAACTTCATTTTCAAGAAGCGACTTGGCAACCAAAGCAGCAAAACCTGTGAAATCTTCGCCATTCGCGACAAAGTCTGTTTCACAGCGAAGCTCAACGGCAACGAGTTTTTTATCATTTTCGGCAAAAGTCACTTTGCCTTCTTTGGCTTCTTGGCCCGCGCGCTTAGCTGCCACAGCAGCGCCACGCTTACGCAACAATTCAACCGCTTTTTCGAGATCACCTTCAGCTTCTGTCAGTGCTTTTTTGCACTCCATCATTCCTACACCGGTTTTCTCGCGAAGTTCTTTTACTTGTGCAGCAGAAATAGACATTAACTAAGCCTCCTCAGCCTGAAGCTCTTTATTTTCAAGGCTGGATTTAAGATTTTTATTTCCCGCTGAAATTTGCTCGGCCAAAAAGTTTGAAATCAATTGAACAGATTTAACAGCGTCATCGTTGGCGGGAATAGCCAGATCAACTAAATCGGGATCTACGTTGGTATCACAAATTGCGACGACGGGGATTTTCAAACGACGAGCTTCGGCTACTGCAATGTGCTCATGCTTGATGTCAGAAATGAAAATCAAACCAGGAAGTGATTTCATGTGGCGAATACCGCTGAATACGTCTTCGAGGTTCGCACGTTCGCGATTTAACTCAAGTACTTCTTTCTTCTGCAATTCTTCGAAAATGCCTTCTCTTTCCATTTGCTCAATTTTTTCGAGACGACGAATAGATTCGCGCACAGTTTTGAAATTCGTCAACATTCCACCGAGCCAACGCTTAGTCACGTAATATTGACCTTTAGATTCAGCCGCTTCGCGAATCGCTTTGCGAGAGGTAACTTTAGTGCCGACAAATAGCACTGAGCGACCGCCATCAGTGACTTTTTTGAAAATCTCAGCTGCTTTTTCTAATGCCGCTTGAGTTTTGCGAAGGTCGATAACGTGAATTCCGTTGCGATCGGTGAGAATATAACGACGCATTTTGGGGTTCCAGCGACGAGTCTGATGACCGAAATGTACGCCGGCTTCGAGCATTTCTTCGAAGTTTGGTAAAGACATAAAGTACTCCTTGGTTTTTCGTCCCAGCGCCTCTGAACCCTATATAGGGCACCAGGGATGGCACTGGTGCTTGATATTTTAATTCTTTTTCGATTAGCGTTTCGAGAACTGGAAGTTCTTTCTCGCTTTAGCGCGACCGTATTTTTTACGTTCGACCACACGTGCATCACGTGTAAGAAAGCCATTGCGACGGAGAGTTGACTTGTTTTCTTCATCAACTTTTACCAACGCACGAGCGATTCCAAGACGGATAGCGCCCATTTGACCTGAAATTCCACCCCCACGAGCAGTAATTACAACATCCCATTTTTCACCATTTTCGAGAACGGCAAAGGGATAGTTTGCAATCATATCTTGGGTATCTGAGTGGAAATACTCAGCAAAGTCGCGTCCGTTCACAATTCTTTTGCCTGAACCAGGCTTAAGAATCACATTGGCCACAGCCGCTTTGCGGCGACCTACGGCACGGATGAGATTATTCTTTTTTGCAGTAGCCATTGATTAATGATCCTTTGGGATTAGAAACTGATCGTTTCGGGTTGCTGAGCCGCATGAGGGTGTTCAGCGCCGCGATAGATGAAAAGCTTTTTCATCATGCGATCACCCAGTGAAGTCTTAGGCAACATGCCCTTAATAGCGCGCTTCAAAGGGCTTACACCGTCTTTTTCCAAAGCGTGTTGGAAAGACTCAAAGTAAGACTTACCAGGCTGAGTCGAAACATGGAAATACTCTTTGGTTTGAGCTTTTTTTCCAGAAAGAACGATTTTCTCAGCGTTGATGATAACCACGTTGTCGCCTACGTCTACCGAAGGAGATACAGCGGGTTTATGTTTACCTGTTAACAGGCGGGCGACTTCAGAAGCCAGACGACCTAAGGTTTTTCCTTCAGCGTCGACCAGAAGCCATTTGCGGTCAATTGTTTTGTCATTGACAATCTGTGTTTTCATGTCAAAACCTCTCGTAAGGCTCCTCAATGAGGACCTCTAAAAAAATTTTGACCAATATTAGAAAATCAAGGGGATATTCAAAGGGCAGAGAAAGAAAAATGGCGACATATTTTGCGGTAGAAAAATTATGCAACGCTCCTCAACGCGGCCATTGCATCCAAACAAGTCTAATTAAGCCGTAAACCCACTCCACTCAATTTCAAGACTTAAAATGAATGGCTGAGGCAAACTCTTTCATTAAGGTCTCATCTTGCGATTCTTCCCACAAATTCCCCGTCACGATCATTGCTGCCCCCGCCTTCGCTCGCTCGGCAGCCAATTCGGGCCGGACAATTCCCCCGCCACAAATAATATGGGTTTGAGATCTTTGCGCCACTAATGCCACGTGTTCAACAGGAACTGGACGCTTTGCCCCGCTACCCGCTTCTAAATAAACCCACCGCATACCCATCATTTGGGCACCTAAGGCAGTCGCAAATGTGATCTTGGGTTTATCATGGGGAATCGGCCGAGTGTTCGAGATGTACTCCACAGCAGTCGTCGCTCCGCCATCAATCAAAAGATACGCTGTGGGGATGGGCTCCATTTTAAGCGCTTGCACCATCACCGCACCTTTCACTTGCTCTTCAACGAGATACTGAGGATTTCGCCCACTGAGCAACGTGTGAAAGAGAATGGCATCAGGACCCGCACTGACGTGAGAACAACTTCCCGGAAAAAGCACCAACGGAATTTCAATTTCCTTTTTCAAATCTAAGGTCATTTGCGTGAAATTTGGCCCCCCCATAAAAGAGCCCCCAACAAAAATGCAATCCGCGCCACATCGTTGAGCTCGAATCCCCATTTCGATGAATTCTTTAGGAGTATAACTGTCGGGATCAATAAGGACAGTGAACAAACTTCCCAACTTTGATTTTTTAGCCAACAGGCTCGCTTCAACCCTTCCGATCACAACAACTCCAATTGCATAACAAAGTAAAGACCTTCAGATTATTTGAAGGTCTAATATAATCCCATCCAACCCAATTCTGCAAATCATTGCTTCGTTATCTTTGCAAATGGTTTTCAAGCTGTCAAAATTTAAACTACTTAGACTCGTTATCTAGGTCTCGAAAAGCTTCTTGGGCTTCTTTTTTTGAATCTCCTTGCTTAGGAGAGTCGGCACAGGCACTTAAAGTCAAAAAAATCAGTGCGGCTAATACGAGAAGTTTCGTTGCTGTTTTCATAAGGTCCCCTTGGTTTAAAATGTGAAATTAAAGCTAATCTATTTTAGAGCGACTTTGTTCCATAAAGACGGATTTCATTTTGGCATTCTGCTGAAAATACCATTGCTTTTTTTAAGATATCTCGCTTCATTTCAGTCTTGTGTAAATGTATTTTCAAGCTCTTTGGTTCTTTTTTAATCAGGGGTTAGAGCTTCGATACCATTGCCTCATTTCTTCTTTGTTATCCAACCCATGTAAATAGACGATTGAAAGAAGCGAAGTGGCGATTCAAACCCAGCCTCTTGACATAATTCTGAAAGTCTTTCTTCTGAAACAGAACACAACTCTGTTTCGATTCGTTTTAAACGCTTTTCAATGTCTTCATCTTCTAGTTCGTCAGGCAATAAACATTTAAGGATTTGTAGGTTTTCTTTTATTTGATCCTTGTTTCCCGTTATATCTAGCATCACAAAGCTTGCACCTGAAACTAATCTGTCTGAAATATCCTTTAACAAGTTCAACTTGTCTCCGTTGTCATCAAAAAAATGTAAAACGAGCAAGAGCGTTGCTGCACTGAATTTGGTATTGATATCTAGATCAGACAAAGTGCCTTCAATGAGAGTGATGCTATCATGTGATGAAAATCTGTTTTTCGCCTGTTCAATCATTTCTGGGGAAGGATCGACACCTGTTATTTTCCAAGACTCATGAGGACCGATAAATTTTTCTATTTCGTTTCCCGTTCCGCAGCCAACTACCAACAAATTACTTGACGCTGTTTTTCCAAAAAGCTTAGGCAGGCGGTCCAAGAAATAGTTGTAATTGGGTATCCATTTGTCCACAAATTCATTATATCCTGTGGCTCTTTCATTTTCAAATATCTCAACTCTACCCATTTGTAGTTTCTTTCTGTTTTTCCGCTTAAAATCGCTATAGCAGATTGTAATTCTGTTTCTTTTTTAATTCGAAATGTGTAATCCCCAAAAAGCAATTCCAACAATAAGTCAAACGTCACCTTCCCTTCTTCACCTCGCTCGATTATTGAAAATATTCCACGGACAAAGCAATATTTAGAGGAGTCCTAAATTCTATCCCAACTTCGCTTCGACCAATTTAGAAGCCGATTCTAAGACAAGAGCGAGTTTCTCAGGTTCGCGAGTTCCCGCTTGAGCACGGTCAGGGCGTCCGCCCCCCTTACCCCCCGCAAGGGCTGCAAGTTCACGCACAAGATCTCCTGCTTTTATTTTTGATGTCAAGGATTTTGCCACGGTTACCGCTAACGAGCCATTCTCATTTTCTGTATTGGTCAACACTGCAATCCCCTCAAATTGCGCTGCAAGTGACTCAATCCATTTAGCAAACTCCGTCTTATCAATTCCTTTAAAACCTTCAATAATCACCGGTACACCCGCAACCAATTTAGCTGAGTTTTTCATACCTTCGATTTTCTGATTGGCCAAAAGTTCTTGGAGTCGAGAAATTTCTTTTTCGAGATCTTTGTTTTTTTCGACTAGAGCCTGAACGCGTTCAATAATTTGTGAGGGCTTGCAACGCACTAAATTTTGCACACCAGCAACGGTTTCTTCAAGCTCAGAAATCAAGTTAAAGGCTTCGCCGCCGCTCACCGCAGTGATACGACGAACGCCAGCAGCCACACTCGATTCACTCGTAATTTTAAACAACCCTATTTCACCCGTGTTGCTTACATGCAACCCACCACAGAGCTCAACGCTAAATTGACCCATTTGCACGACGCGAACTTCATCGCCGTATTTTTCACCAAAGAGGGCCATTGCACCAGCGGCTTTCGCTTCTTCGATATTTTTAATGCTCGTCGCCACGTTTAGGTTGGCTTGTACTTGGGCGTTAACGAGTTGTTCCACTTTTTTAATCTCTTCATCGGTCATTCCTTGAAAGTGACTAAAGTCAAAACGAAGTTCTTTTGAATCGACTCGTGAGCCTTGTTGATTGACATGATCGCCCAAAACTTCTCTTAAGGCCGCATGCAAAAGGTGTGTCGCTGAGTGATTTTTGCGAGTGTCTGCTCGTTCTTCTAAAACAACTTCAGCTTTAAAGGTTTTAGCCATCGCTGCTTTTTCGGGCAAGCCTTTAGCCACTTGAGCTTTGTGAATCCACATGTCGTTAATTTTAGTCGTATCTAAAATTTCAAGTTCAACATCTTCATTAATAAAACGGCCTTTTTCTCCCACCTGTCCACCGCTCTCTGCATAAAAGGGAGTTCGATCGGCAACGAAATAAATTCCATCTTCTTCGAGACGATAGCGGCGAATATTAACGTCAGCGACACTCGATTCATAACCGAGAAATTCTGTTCCTGTGCCTTCGCTTAAGCTCACCCAGCCCGATTCATCCCCCATATCGACTGAGATCTTGCGAGCCGAACGCGCACGCTCTTTTTGCTCATTCATCGCCACAGTGAAGCCTTCTTCATCAATGCCAAGACCTTTTTCTTCGGCGAGAATTCGAGTTAAATCAACAGGGAAGCCATAGGTGTCATAAAGAACGAAAACTTGGCGACCGTCGACGATTTTCTTGCCTTCTCTAACGGTCTCTTCAGCAATTCCTTCGAAGCGCTCTAAACCACCTCCCAACGTTTTGATAAATCGTTCTTCTTCAGATTGAATCACTTGTTTTACAAAGTCTGCTCTTTGTCTAATTTCTGGAAAGGCATCGCCCATAAAATCTGCTAGGGTGTCAACGAGTTGATAAATAAATGCTTCTTGGCAACCAATATTTCTAGCGTAACGGCTCGCACGGCGTAAAATTCGACGAATCACGTAGCCACGACCTTCATTGCCCGGCATAACTCCGTCGGCAATAGAAAAAGAAACCGCTCTCAAGTGGTCTGCAATAACCCTGTGAGGCATTCCTTCAATCCCTTGTTGATAGGCCACTCCCGAAAGCTCTGCAATTTTTGTAATGATCGGAGTAAAAACATCGGTGTCGTAGTTAGAATGAACATTTTGCATGATGGCGCAAATGCGTTCAAAACCCATCCCTGTGTCTACGCTTTTCGCTTTAAGAGGAACAAGTGAACCGTCGGCATTGCGGTTGTATTGAATGAAAACGTTATTCCAAATTTCAATATAACGATCGTTCTCGCCATTCACTCCTTTAATGGGGTCTTGAAAAGTCGCCATCTGCGTCTCAATATCCCCTTTGTCATAGTGAATCTCAGAACAAGGACCACAAGGCCCCGTATCTCCCATCTCCCAAAAGTTCTCTTTATTGCCAAAACGCATAATGCGATCAGCGGGAAGACCAGAAACCTTAGCCCAAATATCAGCGGCTTCATCGTCGTCTTTATAAACGGTTACAAAGAGGCGATCTTTGGCTAGTCCCCAACGCTCGGTTAAAAGCTCCCAAGCCCATGCAATCGCTTCTTCTTTGTAATAATCACCAAACGACCAATTGCCGAGCATTTCAAAAAGAGTATGATGATAGGTATCCCGACCCACTTCATCAAGATCATTATGCTTACCACTTACCCGAATACACTTTTGAGAGTTTACCGCTCTTTTCAGCTGACGAGGATTATCCCCTAGAAAAATCCCTTTAAACTGATTCATTCCCGCATTCGTAAACATCAACGTGGGATCATCTTGAGGAACCACTGGTGCCGACGGCACATAGGTGTGTGCTTTTTCTACAAAAAAATCAAGAAAGGATTTGCGGATCTCGGCAGCGGTGCGCGGAAAGTTCGGTGACATATTTTCCCTCGGGGATTGGCTTTTTAGGGCTCAAATGTAGCAAAAAGAGGGATAATCTCGAAAGAAGCTC
>JBNKYI010000038.1:0-12158 GCA_050300815.1 Fibrobacterales bacterium | reverse complement strand
TGCGCAGACGCACTTTCATTCCCTTCTCTTCGGGTTCAAAATGCAAGTCGGTCGCTTTTTCTTTAACCGCTTGTTCGATTAAATTATGCGCCAAACGAATGACAGCCCCCGAAGAATCACCTTGGTTTCGATCTTCGATCTCGGCCCGATGAGCATCTAATTCGGCAAGCAACGTAGCGTCTTGGGGTTCAGTGAATACCTTTTCGACCAATTGCTCAAATTGTGTCGCCGTCACTTGATCAGAAATTGAAAACCTTTGGGGGTATAGAAGGTGAATGAGGTTTTGCGGAAATTCCACCTTTGGGTGATGAACCCAACGAAGCTCTCCCCCTCGTTGAACAGGAAGAATGCCCCAGGATTTCCACTGTGAAAGATCCCACTCATTCAATGTCGTAAGGCAGACCTCGAAATTCATAACTACCACTCCAGCTTCCAACGGGCACTCCCCTGCAAAAGGTAAGCCGCTTCACTGTGGATTTCAACCAATTTCCATCCCTCAAACTCTCCGCCCAATTCCACCCAACTTTTTTTCCCTTGGGGGCTACTGATAAAAATCCCTCTTTCACCGACTCGGCCAGCCAACTTAAACCCCTCAGGGGCTTTGATCGCCTTAACGTGGGTCGTTTTTGTTTTTACGGCGAGTTGAGTTTCAAAATAATGCAAACTTTCTAGTTGCGATGAGTCAAGCGAGATTTCATCTGCTGAAAATGATTGAAGTTTTTGCTGAATTTTTTCACGATCAAAAAGTTTTTGAGGAGTGGTTTTAGCCACAGTTTCTAGAGAGTTCCAATTTGGCCAAGGCAAAAGCAATCCCAACACAAGGAGTTCGATACAAAGCAAAGCCATCAAATGCAAAGGTTGAAGTCTATTCATACCACTCTACCCATACTTTATTTCGCCAAATCAGGGGTTTATTTCCTCTGTGCTTTGTTCCCTCAGAAGAACTGGCTTGAAAGCTTTTAACATAAAAAGGAATTCGGCGATTCTCTAAACTCGCCACCCAAAAGAGAAAGTCGGCGAAGTTTCCCTCGAGTTCAATCACTCCTCTTAGTAGGTTCAAGTCTTTTGATTTTGATGGCGTTTGATTCACTTTTTCTTTATCTTGGTTGAAGGCTAAAATTTGCAATTTTTGCGCAGAAAGATCTTCGCGAAGCCAAGCGAGCACCTCTCCCTCAGAATAAGGTTTGACAAAGTTTTGTTCTGCAAAAGCAGTCTTTGTTTCACTCAGCTTGATCTCAGCGTCTTTAAGATGAGCGGAGCTTTCTTCAAGCTCGCCTTGCAGCTCGGCAATTTGATTGCTGCGCGCCAATATCTCAGAATAACTTGAAAAGCGCAGAGCCAAAATCCAGACAAATGCCCAAATCATCAACACACTGATAAGGAGCACCTGCGCGAAAGGGCGAATTTGTACAAATTTTTGTCGAAGCGAACTCATAAATTCACCTCAAGTACAAATTGAACTTGGTCATCTTTTACTTGTTTGCGCCCTTGAATAAAAAGAGTTTGCGCCCCTGAATCTTTTCGCAAAGACTCTAACTCAGCTTCCATCTCTTCAAGCACCTTCCAAGACGATGCGACGAATCGCAGTTGCAGACTTCTGTTTTCTAAAGCCCTCACCTGCACCCAACGCGCTCTCTTTTCGGCCCAATGCCCCACAGCGCTCATCGCTCTAGGCCAGTGAATGTAGTGCGCTTTAAGGTTTCTCCACTGATTCGACTCAAGAAGATAGGTCTCTAGATCTTCTTGAAAGCGGCGTTGTCGCTCTTCAAAGGCCACGAGTTCGGGTTGATGTTGCAGTTGATCTTCGTTTTGCATTTTTTGATAAAGAAAAAAGCCTTCAATTCCACAAAACACGAGAGTAAAAGCAAGCAGAGCCCAAAGGGCCCAACGCAGGGTTTGGCGGTGAAATCTTCGCGTAAAAAGAATTTCTCGCTCTACGCCACTTAAAAAATTAAGCCCGACGGGATAGCTAAACTTTAGCTCACTCCACTCGCTCTTATTTTTTTCAAGACTTTGCACGCTATCAGCTTCTCGACAGTGTTCGAGCACCCCCGCACCCACTCCCAACGCCTCTAGATGATATTGGCGATAAAGTTGCTTCGCCCTTTCTAAAACAACGGGAGCGCCATCAGCAGGCTCTTCGTGATAGGCAATCACCTCTCCAGAAGAAATAAGCGCAACGCAACGCTGAGGATTGCCTTCTTTATTTGAAGCGTAGTGCAACACTCCAGTATAGGTCAAATTCTTTAAACAAAAAGACAACAGGGGAAACAACGACTGGGGCAAAACCGTCGATTTCTTTTTAGAGGGAACCTCTATCAAAAAATAATCCGAATCCAAACTCGCCGGACTCCACCAAACCGCCACCCGCCAAGACATGCCCGTTCGTTTTTCTTCGGTGTGCATAATCCAAAAGGCGACTCGGCACTCATAGAAAGTCGTCGGGAGTCTTAATTCATTCAAATATTCAAATAAAATTTCTTGAGAAAAATTTTCTCCGAAAGGGAGTTCAAGAGACAAAAAGAGAAAGGGACAATCCGATAGCCAGATCACATCTGAAAATGATTCTCTCAAGAGAACATTGTTTTCTTTTAAATGCTCTGACTTCAACAAAAACTCCCGACAAATTTTTCTGAAAAGTAATAAACCACAGCTCTCTGACCACGAGAAAATAAGGGATTTCACCGAGTTTAACTTCGCCGACTGAGAATACTATATTCGGGGGGTGCACTTACAGATTCTATTCTCGCGCTCAAATGCGTTTTCTCAGTCAAAAAGAGCCTGCTCTCAAAGCGGATCTGCTCTGGTTGTGGTTTTATTTCTCATTCTCGTTGCGGCCCTGTGGCAAGCCCTCATCATGAAATATCAAAGCCCGACCCTGCATCCTCTTTTGCAAAACGAAAAAGCTTGGGCGGTTCATCAGGGAAATTGTCAGTGGTTGCTTTGGGCTACACAACAAGACTCTTTGGTTTCTGACTCTTCTCGATTAAAAAAAATCATTCCCCTTAACGCCGACTTTAATTTGCAAAGCACCCTTGATTCAAGCGATGAATACTTAAGTTGTCGCACCCAATCGACGCATTTCGAAGCCACGACCCAGTGGGCATGGGCCCCTACAGACTATGGCGCACCCTTCAAAATCCATCAATCTGCTGCACCCAACGATTTTGTTTATAAGTACACCGATGCTTTTCACTTTGCCCAGCCCGATCAAACTTTGTTAGAGACCTTTCTCTTAATCAAACAAAAACTTCTCACTGAAAGTTTACAGCCTGACTCTCTCCCTCCTGAAGATGAAGATATTCCCGAAAAATGGATCCAACAAATTGAAAAATTACAAGAGTTGCCCGCTGAACTTCATTTTAAGGGAGAGGTCGAAATTCTCTACCGTGGCCCCCTTGTCATTCTCGACCAACGAAAATGGACGGTTGAAGGAAATTTTAAGATCGAAGGCGCTGTGCAATTGGTTAATTCTCAAATTGATGTGAAAGGAAATTTCGAACTCGCCGAAGTGAGTATTCAAAATTCAAAACTGAGATCTTCGCAAGCTTGCACGCTTAACAATGTTAAGGCAGAAAAAGTCATTCTAAGCGCTCCTTCTGTTATTGTCAAAGATTCTCGCCTACTTCAACAAAGCCGTTTATACAACTATCAAAGCACCCCTCAAACTCAGTCTCCTCTTGTATCGGGCAATAAGCAGATTCAGCAGAATCAAGGGGCAACACCTTTTGGTATACAACTCATTGAATCCGAATTTGAAGGCATCGCCTTTTCAATCAAAGATCAATCTGAACCTTATTCTTCTCTGCAAATTGATAAAGGCTCAATCTTTAAAGGGGTTTTTATCACCGGAGGCTCTGTGGCCAATGCAGGGCAAATCGCAGGAATGGGCATGGCACAGTCTCTTTATTGCCGCGAAGGTGAATACAACTACTGCCTAGGAGAAGGCGTATGGACATCTTCTGCTTTAGATGAAAATGCCGAGTCGAGCCTATTGCTCCCCTATAGTCTCAAAGAAATTTTTCCTCAAGGAAAAACCGTTATCTATCGCAGAGAAAAGCGAGGAGACTTTTGAATACTCGATGCAATAGGCGCCAAAAGGGGTTTTCTCTGGTCGAGCTCATGGTCGCCCTTCTCATCTTGCATTTGGGAATGGCCGCTCTCTACCTCACTCATCACATCTTCAGTCGAGCCAAACAAATGAGCTATCAGCGAGACCAGATGCGAATGGATTTGGTCTCAGCATCAAAGCTTTTACAACTCCTTCCTAGAGAAATTTCACAGGGCGATTCAACATGGAGTAGGCGATACGGAAACTGCGCCTATGAATTTACCCTAAAGGGGATTGATGCAAGTCTCTATGAATTTAGCGATCACTTTTACACCTTTGAAGAGCTGCAATGGTTTGCAAAGCGTCCTAAAGAATGGCTTCTCATCAGCGAGCCCTATGAAGCCAATTGTCCACGGGGAGATACGCTGTGGTTTGTTCCTTTTGTCGAAACTCTCTCTCCTTCTTTGGGGGAAGCTAATGAATAAACCAGAAAAAAAACAAAGGGGATTTACCCTTATTGAACTCATGGTTTCTTTAACTTTGAGCACACTCGTGCTCGGCTTAGCTTGGAAGGCCTGGTACGGAATTTTTATTGTGCAAAATAAAGAACGTCACCTCATCGAAAAACGAACTTTGCAAAATGTATACCTGCCCCCCATTTGGAAAGCCCTCGAAAAAGAACAACTCCTTTTTTTATCCCGCGATTCAGCCCTGTGGAAAACCAAAGACGGTCGTTTGCAAACCCTAAAAATCGATGGTGACACTTTGCGTTGGTTTTTTCATCCCGAATTTGACGAAATCAGAGGTGACTTCTCTGACGAAGGCCCGCAAATCGCCATGCCTTATCACCGTTTTAGCTTCGATGTAAGAAGCAAGCCGCAAAGTGATTTCGATTCTCGAGACCGCGACGGAAATGGCTGGCTAGAATTTTGGGAACTCGACGAAAATAGAGATGAGCAACTCGATTCTATTGAGGTGCGCAAGATTGATCTTCTGATTTGGGAATTTGCAGAAGACCTAGCAACCCCATTACAGCGCTCGCCTTTGGTTTTAGAAAGGCTCTAAATTTTTAAGCGCTCTGGGTCTATTTTGTGTAACACCGCTAATAGCGGATGGGTATCTAATGAATCGACAGAATCGACGAGCTCAGCAATCAAACGCAAACGTCGCCAACCGGGCTCAAGGTATTGAGCAAAGTCGCGCAGGTCTCTGATTTGGCTTAAATACCCATAGGCTCCACAGGCTTGCATTACGCGTTGCAACGCGGCTTCGAGAAAGCGATTCCATTCATCAATCGAAGGGGCGATTCCCGAAGCATCTAGATAATAGTCAAACATTTCTTTGATAAAATCGACTTCGAGTTGCGTGTAAGGATCCCAAAGCAAAGAAGCGAGGTCGTAATAAAGCGATCCCATACGCATCCCTTGATAATCGATGAGCCAAAGTGTTTCATCTTTAACCATGATATTTTGCGATTGAAAATCTCGATGAATTAACGTGCGATAATGTCGGTCGCTATTCAATGCTAATTCAGAGAAAAATTGAAACAGTTTCTTTTTTTCTACAGGATCTAAGCGCACGTAGCGAGATAAAAAATGATCGTAAAAGTACTCGGTCTCCCACATCAGGTCTAAATAACCCAAATTGCGATGGGCCACTTGAGGCAATTCCAAAATAGTCTCACGGGCTCTTTTTTGAAAGTCAATCAACAAATCAATCGCTTGCGGATATTTTGATTTGGCTTTTGTTTTCTCTTCGCTATAGTGCTGCAACAGGGTCAAATCCCCGAGGTCTTGCAATAAAACCTGATAGCTGCTACCGTTAAAACCCAGCAGTTCAGGAACGGGCAGATCGACGGATCTCAAAAAGCGAGTGCACTCGATAAATCGATTAAAGTCTTCATCGGTGCTTTGACTTTGCATAAGTATTAAACTTTGATGCCCTGACCAAAGTCGATAATAGAGCCTCCCCGAGCCCGCTTTGCCGACTAAAACCGGGCCGCGATAGGAATTCCCCAAGCGCTCATGAACGATGACCTGCAATCCCCCTTCGATTTGCACTCTGGGCTTTATAGCTTCCACGCAAAATCCTTTCCGACGACCCACTGTCCCGCAGAATTGTTTGCAGGCTCCCAAGTTGACTCTTCTAAAATTAGGGAATTTTGGAGATTTTCTGGAGCAGAAATTGAGGTGCTGTTTAGAAAGTTACCCCGAGCATCTTTAACGACTCCCCTATCTAAGAGCAGACCTGCATCATCTAAAACTCCAAATCCCCGCAGCATTCCCGCCGGAGTTCCCCAATCTACCCAAACTAAATCAGGGCGCATTTCTTCAACGACCAAGGGAGCCACATCTCGCTCTACACTGTGAAGCCAAAAATTTCGGATGTCAAAGCAGTTTTCGCCGCCAAAATCGGCGAGACGCTGCAAGGCTTTAGGAGAATACCAAGAGATTCCCGAAAAGGTCAAAGACCTCGAACCTTCTTTTCCCCAGCGATTTTTAATGCCACAAAGCCTCTCACCGCAAAGACCCAGCGTATTCACCTCTGGGCGATCCACTCCTAACAAAGCAAAGTCTGCCGAACTCGCTCTCGCCTTTTCGACAAAGTTTTTTAAGTCAAAATTTTGATAGACATCCCCGTTGAGAACCAAGAGCTCGGCTTCGGGCGCGGCGCGCCAAGCTCTATGCAAAGGCCCTCCTGTTCCCAACAGTTGATTTTCACTCTGACACTCGAGAATATGGGGATGCGCATCAGCCCAGTTTTCGAGTTCTTCTTTGAGGTGATGCGCATTGACCCGAATCTCTTTCACGTTAATTTTCACGAGTTGCTCCACCGTAAAATCCACTAATCGAGAATTTCCTACGGGGAGCAAAGGTTTGGGAACGCGTTGGGTTAGCGGCTCTAGCCGACTGCCGAGTCCAGCGCACAAAATCAGTGAATTCAAATGGTTGCAATTTTTAGAATGCATATGAGATTTATCTATAGCTTTCGATTTTCGATCTGTTCACGTCGCAAATGGGTAGAGCCCAGCAGAATATCAATCGCGAGTTTGTCATAGACATATTCGTAGGGTTCTATGCGCCACTTGAAGTCATTAGGGTAACTTTGATAGAGATAGGCCAATAAAATCAAAGCCATTTCAATGGAATCAAAAATGTCTCGATCGGTCACATGAATCTGAGCCCCTTGGCAAGCTTGCCCTGCCCACTTGTGAAAAGTAGGTTGAATCCAAACCGGACGAAAGAAGACTCCAGGCAAGTTTTTCGCGTTCATATAAGCGCACAATTTCTGACCGTCAATAAAGGGAGCTCCAAAAAGCTCAAAGGGCCGCGTCGTGCCTCTTCCCTCGCTGACATTGGTCGCTTCAAACAAGCACATTCCCGGGTAGACCACCGCCGTATCTAAAGTGGGCATGTTGGGGCTTGGATAGATCCAAGGCAATCCCGTTTGGTCAAACCACATGCGAGGATCGTATCCCTCCATCGAAAGAATTCGCAGATCTACCGAAGAAAAAACTTCGCGTTTGAATTTCAAAGCGATTTCGCCAATGGTGAGCCCGTGGCGTATGGGAATAGAGTGCAAGCCGACAAAAGAATAAAACTCGGGATCGAGGAGTGGGCCCGCCACGGCACAGCCAATGGGATTGGGACGGTCGTGCACCACAACGGTTCTGCCGGTTTTTTCAGCGACCTTCATGCACAAATAGAGCGTCCATATAAAGGTGTAATAACGGGCGCCCACATCTTGCAGATCAACGAGCAAAACCTCAAAAGATTCAAACATCGCCTCAGTCGGTTCACGGTGTTCGCCATAAAGACTAAAAACGGGCACTTTCCATTCGGGGTGAATAAATCCCTCCCACTCAATCATGTTGTCTTGAGTTTCTCCATAAATCCCGTGTTGAGGGCCAAAAAGAGCTTTCAACTCAAAAAGTTTTCCGTCTAAGGCTTTCAACTTTTCTAAGGTGTGTAGACCATCGGCCCCTACAGAGGCCGGGTGAAGAAGGGCAGCCATTTTTTTATGGCGCAAATCAAGGGGCCATTGATTTGCTAGATCGTCAATAGCCAATTTGACACAGGGGTTTGGGTTTCGCATTAAAGAATTCATAAGTCTCATGGGAAAATTTAATTTCAAAGATAATTGTATCTCAGACAATTGACGAATACTTCCCTTTCGCTACATTTCACAAATCAAACACCGTACTCTGCGGTGAATCAAAAAATGAATTCAAAGGACCAAAAAATGGCTGCTCTCAATAAAGTAATGATCATTGGTAACCTCGGCCGCGACCCTGAAGTGCGCATGGCTGGGCAAAGTAAAGTTGCCAATTTCTCCGTCGCTGTTACCGAACGCTATAATGACCGCAATGGTCAGCGTCAAGAAAAAACAGAATGGATTAATGTCGTAATGTGGGGCCGTCAAGCTGAAATCGCCGAGCAATACCTCAAAAAAGGTTCGTCTGTCTATATTGAAGGCAAGCTAGAAACTCAAAGTTGGGAAGATAACACAGGGCAAAAAAAATACCGAACAGAAGTCAGAGCGATAAACATGCAAATGCTGGGTAGCCGTTCAGATTCGTCTTCGGGCTCTTACGGAAACTTTAACTCGTCAGAAGGTTATCCCTCTTCAGCCCCCAACCCCTCCTTTAGTCAGACTCCTGAAGTCATCGAAGATGACCTCCCCTTTTAAATTAAAAGGACACGCACAACAAACATACCTTTGGAGGTGAAATGCTCTCTGCGGATTTACTTTTTCAAATTGCCGTATTGGCCATGATTGGACTCTTGTCTCTCGGTGTCGCGGTTTCGGCCCGAGGCCCCGTTCGCACAACGGTAGCTTACGCTATTTTTGTTGTAAATCTGGCCATTATTGGCGCTTTTACTTTGCTCAAACTCAACACATTAGGAGGAAGCTCAGAAGAGATCGCTATTGCTGAAGAGCACCCCACTGCTGAAGTGGCAGCTCCTCAAGTCGAGCTCCCCCCTCCCGAAAAAGCTCTCCCCCCTAAAGACACGACCGGAGATATCGTAGAAATCCCTCCTGTCGAAGAGCCCACACCTCCGCCCATAGACAAAGAACCGATTTTGGCGAAATTTCGTTCGATTCGCTCAAAGGGATTGACTCTCGCCGAAAATCTTGAAAATTACACCATCGGAGAACTCAAAAATCTTTCAGATGTTGAGTACGAGTCTTTAATTGATGAAGCAAACCAGCTTTCTAACCGAGCACAAAGTCTTTTGAGAGAATTCAGCAAGGTTGAAAATCGCGATGCTGTTGCTTCACAAGACCGCAAAATGGCCCTGGCACTCAATACTCTGAATCAAAGTGCTCGCAGTCTACGCAGCTTTTTCAATGCCGAAAACGCCGCTGAAGAATCGGAATTCCGATCAAATTACAAGCGCTTTGCCAATCAAGCTAAAAGCCAATTCTCTTCGGCTTTGAACTGATCTTTACATTTAGCGGGCCGTTAACCTTAACTATATTTGGCCCAACTCAAACGAGAGGTGAAAAATGAGTGAAATTCATTCGGATTATTTTTACAGCAAAGACCACGAGTGGGCCGGTAAAGACGGTGAAATCTTGGTCGTAGGCATCAGTGATCACGCACAAAGTGAACTCGGCGACATCGTTTTTGTCGAACTGCCCAATGTGGGCGATTCGGTAAAAGCAGGTGATAGTTTTGGCACCGTTGAGGCCGTTAAGACCGTCGCAGAACTTTACGCACCCGTTTCAGGCGAAATCGTTGAAGTCAATGAGGCCCTTGCCGATAATGCAGAAATCATCAATCAAAGCCCTTATCAAGAGGGATGGATTGTCAAAATCAAACCTTCTGAACCTTCAGAATTAAATGAGTTAATGGATGCCAAAGCTTACGGTGATTACATCGCCTAAAGTTTGCTCTCGTTTGCTCTCATAAGAAAGGAACCCATGTCTAAGAACATCGCCATTATGGGCTGCACCGGAGCGGTGGGCCAAGAACTCCTCAATTTAATCGAACAGCGCAACTTTCCCTTTGCCTCGCTGAAGCTTCTGGCTTCTAAACGCAGCGCGGGCAAAAAGGTGACTTTTATGGGTAAAGAATACACCATCGAAGAGTTGACACACGATTCATTTGAAGGTGTTGATTTGGTGTTGTCTTCGGCAGGCGGTTCTATCTCTAAAGAATTTGTTCCTTCGGCCATTAAAGCGGGAGCTGTTGTCGTAGATAACACTTCGTATTTTCGCATGGATCCCGAAACGCCTCTCGTCGTTCCTGAAATCAATGCCGAAGAGATCGCCAAACACAACGGAGTTATCGCCAACCCGAACTGCACCACCGCAATTGCTGCCGTGGCTCTTTGGCCTTTGCACAAAGCCTTTGGTCTAAAAAAGGTGATTATGTCTACCTATCAGGCGGCTTCAGGCGCTGGTGCAACGGGCATGGAAGAGCTTCGCTCAGGAACTGCTGCTGTCCTCGCTGGTGAAAAAGCCATCAATGAAACCTTTGCGCACCCTTTGCCCTTTAACGTCATTCCTCACATTGATGTTTTTCAAGACAATGGATATACCAAAGAAGAGATGAAGGTCGCCTGGGAGAGTCGCAAAATTATGAATTTGCCCGAACTGGCAGTCAGCTGCACTGCCGTGCGCATTCCCACCTTTAGAGCTCATGCCGAGAGCATTGTGATCGAAACTGAAAAACCCGTAGATCTCGCTTTAGCCCGCAAAGTTCTAGAAGAAGCCGAAGGCGTCGAAGTCGTCGACAACCCCGAAGCTAAAAAATATCCGATGCCGATGAACTGTACACAAAAATGGGACGTTGAAGTCGGCCGTTTGCGCAAAAACTTGGTTTTTGGCGATTTTGGTTTAGAGTTTTTTGTCTGTGGAGACCAGATTCTCAAAGGAGCAGCCCTCAACGCAATTCAAATTGCAGAGAGACTTTAACGATGATTTCTATCGTGTTGGCCTTAGCGATATTGGGCATGGGGGGATTTTTCCTCATGCTCTTTTTCCAATTCCAACGCATAGAAACTAAACTCGACGAGGCCCTAAAAGATGTCGAAGTCTTTATGCTTAAAGAATTTGGCGAAATTAACCAAAGTGCCTTAGCCAACGAACGCGAAAAATGATTCCCTTAAATTCAGGTAGATTTTGATTCCTCAGCAGCATCCCAACTGGATTGAGATTAACTTAGATGCCTTACTTGGCAACCTCAGTGAAATTCGTCAGATGATCAGTCCGGGGGTTAAGATCCTCCTTCCTGTTAAAGCCCATGCCTATGGGCATGGTATTGTGGCTTGCTCGCTCACCGCCCAGATGTTTGGGGTCGACATGTTGGGGGTTGCTCATGCTTTTGAGGCCATTCCCTTACGGCAGTCTGGCGTACACATCGCCATTCTCGTCTTGGGCCCTTTGCTCGAATCTGATTTTGACACGGTGGTCGACCACAACCTCATCCCCACTATCACATCACTTGAGATGGCTAAAAAATTCAATAGCTGGCTGCGCATTCGAAAAATAAAGCACAAAGCTCATCTTAAATTCGATACGGGAATGAATCGCTACGGCATTTCTTTTCAACAACGTGAACTTCGCCAATTTTTTGACTTCAGCCATTTGCACATCGATGGGGTTTATAGCCACATGGCCAACGGTGAAAAGCACACGCATCCCAGCAACCGCCAGCAAATTGAGCGCTTTAATTACATTTTGCAGCAAATTCCTCAAGGGTTTGAGTCTGTTCATTTGGCCAATTCAGCAACCCTATTAAACTTTCCCGAATCGCACTTTAACCGAGTACGTCCTGGACTGATGAGTTATGGCTATTCGCCTTTTGAAAATCGGTTTTTACCTAAAAATTTCAAATCGGTGATGCGCTTGCGATCGACAGTTAGACAGGTTCACACGGTGCGTAAAGGTGAAGGCGTTAGCTATGGGCATCGCTGGATTGCTCCACAAGATTCCACTCTCGCATCAGTAGCCATCGGTTATGGCGATGGGCTTGGTGGAGTGACAAACACCACCAATCTCAATTCCGACGAGATCTACGCGCCTAATGTCCCGGACTTCGTGTTTGGCTCAAACCCAGGTACAACGCAGTTCATGGGTATTCGGAAGTCGGACGGAC